>DASVUT010000665.1:0-1764 GCA_036386955.1 Sphingomonas sp.
ATCGCGGTCGACCGGCGCACGACGCTCGCCTGGCTCGCGGCATCGCTGGCCGCGATCCCCGAATCGGCTCGCGGCACGGGCCTTGACGGTACCCCCTGGCCCGCCGTGCCGCTTACCCCGGTCACGGCACCCGGTTATGGCGTCGATCCCGATCTGTCCGACCCCAAGATTCCCTGGCCGCTCACGCTGACTACGGTGGAGCTGCGGGCCGCGACGGCGCTGTGCGACATGATCCTGCCGGCGGATGGCGATGCCAGCGCCGCGTCGGCGGTGGGCGTTCCGTCGTTCATCGACGAATGGGTCAGCGCACCTTATCCTTCGCAACAATTCGACCGCACCGTGATCGTGCCCGGCCTTGCCTGGATCGACGGGGAAAGCAGGCGTCTGTCGGGCAAGAGCTTCGCCGACGCGCCGCAGTCCGCGCGCGTGGCGATTTGCGACCGCATCGCGTTCAAGGATCGCGTCGCGCTTGCTGATACGAAGCCCGCCGCCTTCTTCGCGCTGATCCGCCGCCTGACGCTGCGCGCCTATTACTCGACGGCGGAGGGGTGGGAGCAGATCGGATACATGGGCAACACGCCCGGTGAGGGCCCCTATCCGGGCCCGACACCCGAAGCGGCGGCGCACATCGCCAAGGTCATCGCGGCGCTCGACCTGCCGCTGGATGCACCGCCCGCGCGGTCGGTCGATCGGCGACCGCACCGCATCGACGTTTGAACGCGACGCAGCATGGATCAGCCGGGGGAACGACAGATGCACGGTAACGATCGCGACGTTCCGACCGGCGGCACGGCCGATATGACCCGGCGCGCCCTGCTGGGGGCGGCGGCAAGCGCGGGGATGCTGGCGGCTCCTGGCGGGGCATTCGGGCAGGTGCTGGCACCCAGCGACCGGATCAACGTCGCCGTGATCGGCGCGGGCGGCATGGGCGCCAACAACATGGTCAAGCTGACCGACCAGAACATCGTCGCCATGGCCGACCCCGATCTCGGGCATGTCGCCAAGGGATTCGTCGATCGCAAGGGCGCGGCCATTCCCGAGCGCGTCGCGCTGAAATCCGCTTATGATCGCGCGACCAAATACGCCGACTATCGCCGGATGTTCGACGCGCAAAAGGACATCGATGCGGTCGTGATCGCCACACCCGATCACCACCATGCCGTGGCGGCGCGCATGGCGATGGAACGGGGCTTGCACGTCTATGTCCAGAAACCGCTGGCCTATAGCGTCCGCGAAGGCCGGGTGCTGCTGGAGCTGGCGCGGCGCAATCCCAAGCTCGTCACGCAGATGGGCAATCAGGGCCATTCCGGCGACGATGGTCGCCGCGTGGTGGAGCTGATCCGCGGCGGCGTGATCGGGCGCGTGCGCGAGGTGCAATTATGGACCAACCGCCCCGTCTGGCCGCAAGGCGGCGCGCGGCCGGCCGCGAAGCCGAAACCCGCCAGCCTCGACTGGGATGTCTGGCTGGGACCGGCGGCGGTCGATTGGGGCTATCATCCCGATTACGCGCATTTCAACTGGCGCGGGTGGCTGCCGTTCGGGGTCGGCGCGATCGGCGACATGGGGGCGCACCTGATGGATTTCCCGGTCTGGGCGCTCGACCCGGGCCTTCCCACCCGGATCGAGACCCGGCACACGCAATGGGGTGGCGACACCAACCCCTGGGACGATCAGGGGCCGGCCGAACTCACCAGCTATCCGCTCGGCACCATCATCCGGTACGAATTCGGCACGGCGAAGAACGGGCCGCTGCGCATGACCTGG
>DASVUT010000666.1:0-10554 GCA_036386955.1 Sphingomonas sp.
CAGCGTCATTGATAGTGCGCCACGTTCGTGAAGCCGTCATTGGCCTTGGTCATCCTGACCAACTTCTTGATGAAGCTGCGAACATGCCGGTCGAACCGCGTGTCGTCATAGATGCCGCGCCAGACATAGTCGTCGCGGTCCAGCAACACGCGCAGGGCCTCCAGCAAGGATGCCCGGCTATCGGACGCGCTGCCGGCCACGAGCGAACAGACCATCTCCTCGGCCGTCGCCCTGTCGCAATCATCCTGCCGCTCGCGCCCGCCGCGCTCGGCGACGACCTGATCGGCGCGCGCGGCGATGACGCGGCTCTGCAGCCATGTCCGCACGACGGCGCCGTCCCATTGTTCCGTTCGCGCGACCATGATGCCCACCCTTCAGCTCGGGTGCGCTACGCTTTCGTCCTCATCCTGACCAGCCGTCCCATCCGCGTCCGCCGCGCTGGCCGCGCCGGAAGCACCCGGCCCCCCGCCCTCGGCATCCTGCGCCAGCCGCATCTGTTCATAGGCGATTTCCAGATCGGCGACGCCCGATCCGGTCGGCTGGATCGGCAGATCACTGAAATTGTCCAGCGCCGGGTCGGCAGCAATTCGATCGGCCACAACTCTCTCCTGATGCACGGCACTACGGCCGCATGGCAGGAACGCACCGCGAGGCCGGATCGTCGCATGGCCTTACGCCATGCGACGATCCGGCCCGGGCTCCACGCCCGGGCCGGTCGCCTTGCTTAGCGGAAGTAGCGGTTGCGCACCTCGACGACGCGACCCGAACGCGTGTCGACCAGCACCACGTCGCGGCCATAGCGGACCCAGCGCTGATAGCCGAAGCGCGGGCGCACCAACTGATAACGGGCATAGTCGTTCACCCAATAATCGCGCCCGTAATAGACCGGCGCGAACCGGTATCCGACGGTGACCGGGCGATAGCGATAGCCTTGCGGACCGCGATACGCGCCGCCGCGATAGGCGAAGCCGCCACGATTGCCGCGCGCCTGCCGGAAGTCCTGGCGATCCTCGCGCAGTTCCTGCCGGTCCTCGCGCAGTTCGCGGCGTGCCGCGCGGATGTCGCCCCGGTCGCCATAAGCGCGGGCTCGATCGAGTTCGCGGCGGTCCTGCCGCACCTCCCGCTGGCCCTGGCGAACCTCGGCGCGGCTCTGGGCACTGGCGGCCGCCGGCATGATCACGGTGGCGGCCAGCGCCGCGATGATGAATTTACGCATGGATCAACTCCTATACTGTCTCGCCGGTGCGAACACATCGGCATGGCACATGGATGCACCAGCCGGCGTGAACGGGCACAAAATGAGGCTGACAGGCGCGCGACAGAAATCCTCGTATCGCCACTTGCCGCTGACGCGACCGTGTGCTGTTATCATAACACACTAAATCGGGGAGAGACGAACATGCGCAGCGCGAAATGGTTGGCGACGGCGGCGGGAGCAGCATTGATGACGGCGACGGCTTGGGCCCAGACGACGGACGTTCCCTTGATCGAGCGCACCAAGCTCTTCGGCAACCCGACCCGGACGGGCGGGCAGCTGTCGCCCGACGGCAAGTGGCTGGGCTTCATCGCGCCGCGCGACGGCGTGCTCAACGTCTGGGTCGCCCCCATCGACAGGCCCAGCGAAGCGCGGCCCCTGACGGCGGAGAAGACCCGGCCCATCCGCTCCTATTTCTGGGCGCCCAATTCCAAGCAAATCCTGTTCGTCAACGACAAGGGCGGCGACGAGAATTTCCTGCTCTACGGCGTCGATCTCGCCAGCAGCACGCAAAAGGCGTTGACCCCGTTCGAAAAGACCAGGGTGCAGGTGCTCGGCACATCCGACACGATCAAGGATCGCATCCTGATCGGCGTGAACAACCGCGATCCGCGCTGGCACGACGTGCAGGAACTGAACCTCGTCACCGGCGCGCTGACGCCCGTGTTCCAGAATGACGGCTATGCCGGATTCGTCGTGGACGATCAGCTCAAGCTGCGCATCGCGGTCAAGAACCGGCCCGACAGCGGGGTCGATTATCACCGGATCGTCGACAACACGGTCGAAGCGAAGCCCTTCACCTCGGTCGATTACGAGGACGCGTCGACCACCTCGCCGCTCGGCTTCACCGTCGACGGCAAGACGCTCTATTGGGGCGACGCACGCGGCCGCGACACGCGCGCTTTGCTCGCCCAGGACATGGCGACGGGCAAGTTCACGACCATCGGCACCAGCGACCGTGCCGATGTCGGCGGCGGGCTCACCAACCCGCGCACCGGCCAGGTGGAGGCCTATTCGGTCTATTTCCACCGCAACGAATATGTCCCCGTCGGCGACGCGGTGAAGGCCGACCTCGCCTTCCTCAAGAGCCAGAACAAGGGCGAATTCTCGATCGGGTCACGCACCGATGCCGATGACAAGTGGCTGGTGACGTTCGATCCCGTGACGCAGCCCGCCTCGACCTGGCTGTACGACCGTCGCGCCAGGAAGCTGACCGAACTCTACACGCCGCGCCCCGAACTGGTCGGCGCACCGCTGGTCGCCATGGACTCGATCGACATTCCCACCCGCGATGGCCTGTCGATGGTCAGCTACCTGACCAAGCCCAAGGGCGCGACGGGCCCGGTCCCGATGGTGCTCCTGGTCCATGGCGGTCCCTGGGCGCGGGACGGCTATGGCTTCAACAGCGCGCACCAATGGCTCGCCAATCGCGGCTATGCGGTGCTGTCGGTCAATTTCCGCAGCTCGACCGGCTTCGGGAAGAAGTTCGTCCAGGCCGGCGACCTGCAATGGGGCCGCAAGATGCACGACGACCTGCTCGACGCCGTCGATTGGGCGGTCAAGCGCGGCGTCACGACCAAGGACAAGGTCGCGATCATGGGCGGCTCCTATGGCGGCTATGCGACACTCGCCGGGCTCACCATGACGCCAGACGCCTTTGCCTGCGGCGTCGACATCGTCGGGCCGTCCAACCTGTTCACGCTACTGAAGACCGTTCCGGCCTATTGGGAAGCGGGAAAGCGTCAGATGTATCGCCGCATGGGCGATCCCGGCACGCCGGAGGGTCAGGCGCTGCTCAAGGAACGCAGCCCGCTCACCTATGCCGACGCGATCACCAAGCCGCTGTTGATCGGCCAGGGCGCCAACGACCCGCGCGTCAACGTCGCCGAAAGCGACCAGATCGTCGCCGCCATGAAGGCCAGGAACATCCCCGTCACCTATGTCGTCTTCCCCGACGAAGGCCATGGGTTCGCGCGGCCGGCCAACAACATCGCGTTCAACGCGGTTGCCGAGAACTTCCTCGCCAAATGCCTGGGAGGCCGCGCCGAACCGATCGGCGGTGCGCTGGCCGCATCGACCGCGCAGGTCAAAGCCGGCAGCGTGGACGGGGTGCCGGGCGCTCCAGCGACGGCCACCGGCGGCAACTGACGCTCGTCGCGCACTGTCGTGTCATCTGGCACGACGGTGCGCCGCGACACGATGGCGGCTGGCACTTGCCTCGCGGCGAAGCTAGCCTGCCGCCATGCGCTTGCTCCTCCTCCCCGCCGTCCTTGCCCTCGCGGGTCCGCTCGCCGCCCAGACCAGCCCCTCGCCCGTGCAGGCGCCCGTGCAGGCGGATGCGATCAAGGAGGATGTGCGCATCCTCTCATCGGACGCGTACCAAGGCCGGGGGCCCGGCGAACGAGGCGAGACGATGACGCTCGCCTATCTCAAGCAGCAGTTCGAGGCGGCGGGCCTCCAGCCGGGCGGGCCTGGCGGATCGTGGTTTCAGGATGTGCCGCTCGTTCGCCTCGACAAGGGCGCACTCGCCTTCGCGGTCACCGCGGGGACGCAGCGTCTGTCGACGCAGCGCGCCCGCGACTGGTCGATCGGGGTCTCGCATGAGGGCAGCGCATCGATCACCGACGCGCCCGTCATGTTCGCCGGCTTCGGCATCCACGCGCCCGAACTTGGCTGGGACGATTATGCCGGTGCCGATGTGCGCGGCAAGGTCGTGCTGATCCTGCCCAATGACCCCGACTTCGACCAGGCGACCGGCCCGTTCGGCGGACGTCAGCGCAGCCGCTACGCCGGCGGCAAGGCGCGGGCCGCGTTCGATCGCGGCGCGGTGGCCGTGATCCAGATCCACCGCCAGGCGCTGACGAGTTGGCCCTGGCAGCAGATCTGGAACAGCGACGCCAACCCGACCTTCCGACTCGCGTCCGCGCCGACGCCGACGGGCCCTGCACGCCTGACCGGCTATGTGACCGGCGATCTGGCCGCGGCCATGCTGTCGCGCGGCGGTCTGGATCTCGAATCGCTGATCAAACAGGCGCAACAGCCCGGCTTTCGCGCGCGCACCGTTCCGGGTGTGAGCGTCTCGGCCTCCGCGAGTGCCACCGCCTCCCCGATGATCACGCGCAACATCATCGCGCGGCTGGATGGGACGACACGCGCGGCCGAAACGATCGTCTTCGGCGCGCATTGGGATGCCTATGGCGTCGGTCCCGCCGACGCCACGGGCGACACGATCCGCAACGGGGCGGTGGACAATGCGGTCGGTACCGCCACCCTGCTGGAGGTCGCACGCGCTTTTGCCAGGGGCGCACGGCCCGCGCGAACGCTTCTGTTCATCGGCTATACCTCGGAAGAGGACGGCCTGCTGGGCGCTTACCATTATGTCGCCAATCCCGTACGCCCGCTGGAAACGACCGCGGCGGTGTTCAACCTTGACCCGCACCTGGCCCTGCCCGCGACCCGCTCGGTCGAGCTGATCGGGGCTGGCCGCATCGATCTGGAGGATGATCTCACCCGCTTGAGCAGCGCGCAGGGCCGCCGAATCGAACCCGAGGTCGCACCCGAAGCCGGCTGGTACCAGCGGTCCGACCATTATGCCTTTGCCCAGGCCGGGGTCCCCAGCCTGTACTTTCGCGCCGGCCGCGATCTTGCCGGCGGCGGCCGGGCGGATGACGTCGTCGAACAGTATAACGCGCAATGCTATCACCAGCGCTGCGACGAATTTCAGCAGAGCTGGGACATGACGGCGGCGGCGCAGGACGGCGCGCTGGTCCATGCCTTGGCCACCGAACTGGCAAACACTGGTCGCTGGCCACAGTGGCGCTCCACGAGCGAATTCGCCGCGGCCCGCGCGAAGAGCGACGCGCGCCGGCGCTGACACAAATTCGTATCCGCGCACCTTCGCGCTTGGCTTGCGGGCCATCCGGCAATAGAAGCCTGCGGCATTCGTGAACGCCACGACAGTTGAAAGCCGATCTTACATGCAAATCATCGTCCGCGACAACAATGTCGACCAAGCCCTCCGCGCGCTCAAGAAGAAGCTGCAGCGCGAAGGCGTATACCGTGAAATGAAGCTGCGCCGGCATTACGAGAAGCCGTCTGAAAAGCGCGCGCGTGAACACGCCGCCGCCGTCAGCCGCGCGCGCAAGGCCGATCGCAAGCGCGCCGAACGGGACCGCTGAAACCCGGCCGGGTCGGCCGGCACGGGCAAGGGACCCTTCCCTTGCGAGGATGGTTGGCGTGACGAACGGCGACCGCGGCTAGGCGCGGGCGCGTCCCCAGCCCGCGGAGTCCCCTCATGGCCATGTCCTCTCGCGTCGCGATCGTCGGCGCCGGCAATGTCGGTGCCACCGCGGCGTACGCGCTGATGCTGCGCGGGCTCTTCGCGGAGATCGTGCTGATCGACCGGACCGCCGATCGCGCCGTCGCAGAGGCGACCGACATCGCCGACGCCAATGCCATCGCCCGACCGGCCCGGATTTGGGCCGGCGACTATGCCGACGCCAAGGACGCGAACATCCTCGTCCTCACCGCCGGTGCCACGACCCAGGGCGACGAGACCCGCACCGCCATCGCCGGCAAGAGCGCCGCGATCGTCACGGCTTGCGTGAAGGAGGCCATGGCCGCCGGGTTCGCCGGAATTATCATCGTCGCGTCCAACCCGGTCGATGCCATGGCCCAGGTCGCCCAGACCGTGTCCGGCCTGCCACCCGAACGCGTGATCGGCACCGGCACGCTCCTCGACAGCAATCGTTTCCGCAAGCGGGTGGCGGATCAACTCGCCATCGCGCCGGGGGCGGTCGAGGCGATGGTGCTGGGCGAACATGGCGACAGTGAAGTCGTGGCCTATTCCACCGTCCGGATCGGCGGCCTATTGCTCGACGCCTTCCTGGCCGACGCGCCGTTCGACCATGCCGCGATCGCGCATGACGTCGTGCGCGCGGGCTACGAGATCAACCATGGCAAGGGATACACCTCGTTCGGCGTCGCCAGCGCAATCGCGCGGATCTGCGAGGCGGTGCAGCGCGACGAGCGTGTCGTGCTGCCGGTCGCGACTCGCCTCGATGGGCAGTTCGGGATCGACGGCGTGTATTTGAGCCTGCCGTGCCTCATCGGTGCCGCGGGCGTTTTGCGCGTGCTGACGCCGGACCTTCTACCCGGCGAACGCGCGGCATTGCTGGCGTCTGCCGATACCCTGCGGGAAACGCTCGCCGGCATCGCCTGACGCGCGTCCGCCTCGGACCCGAATCGGCCAGCCATCGTTTTGCCCGCGACAGCTTGGACGAAAGGTCATCGCGTCATGGAGTTTTCGGACACGGTCGCGCTGGTGACAGGCGGCGGCTCCGGCATCGGCAAGGCGGCCGCCCTCCGTCTGGCCGCGCAAGGGTGCGCCGTCGGCGTGCTCACCCGCGACCGGGACGAATCGGAAGCGGCGGTGCGGGAGATCGTGGCCGCGGGCGGGCGTGCGCTGCCCCTGATCGCCGACGTGTCCGACGAAGACCAGATGAAGACCGCGGTCGCCGATCTGGTCCGCGAATATGGCCGGCTGGATTACCTGTTCGCCAATGCCGGCATCAACGGCGTCTGGGCACCCATCGACGAGATCGCGCCCGACGAATGGGATCGCACGATCGCCACCAATCTGCGCGGCACCTATCTGACGCTGCATTATGGTGTCCCGCATCTCAAGCGCGCCGGCGGCGGCGCGGTGGTGATCACCGCCTCGGTGAACGGCACCCGCATCTTCTCCAACCCCGGCGCGACCGCCTATAGCTGTACCAAGGCGGCGCAGGTCGCCATGACGCAGATGCTCGCGCTCGAGCTGGCTAAGTTCAGGATTCGCGTGAACGTCGTCTGCCCGGGCAAGATCGAGACCGCGATCGAAGACAGCACCACCCACCGCAACGAAGCGGTGTCCGGGGAGCCGGTCGAATATCCGCAAGGCAAGATCCCGCTGACCAGGGGCGAGGCGGGCACCGCCGACGAGGTCGCCGACCTTGTGCTGTTCCTGCTGTCGGATCGCGCCCGGCATGTCACGGGCACCCCGGTCTGGATCGACGGAGCCGAATCGCTGCTCGTCGGATGACCGCTCGATCGGGTATAGGCCGGGCATGACCCGCCTGCTCATTGCCGGTGCGACCGGGCTCGTCGGGGGCCTGGCGCTGCAACGGGCGCTCGCCGACCCCCGCGTCGCGCGCGTGATCGCGCCCACCCGCCGCGCGCTCGAACCGCATCCCCAGCTCGACAACCCGCTGGTCGACTTCGCCGCGCTTCCCGATGCGGCGAACTGGTGGGCGGTGGATGGCGCGATCGGCGCGCTGGGCACGACGCGCGGCACCGCCGGCTCGGCCGCTGCATTCCGGCGCGTTGATTTCGAGATCGCGCTCGATCTCGCCCGCCGCGTGCGCGCCGCCGGAGCCACCTGCTTCGCGCTCACCTCGTCGATGGGCGCGAACCCGCGCTCGCACCTGCTCTACCCGCGTACCAAGGGCGAATTGGAAGATGCCGTGCGTGCGCTCGGCTTCCCTTCGCTGACGATCGTCCGCCCGGGGCTGCTCGGCGGCGACCGGCACGAGTTCCGCGCCGGCGAGCGGGTGGCGGCGGCAATCCTGCGCGCCGCCACCCCGGTGCTGCCGCGCCGCTATCGGATCAGCCCTGCCGACGCCGTCGCGCGCATGCTGGTCAATGCCGCAGTCGCCGCCCCGCCCGGGGTGGCGATCGTCGAAGCGGATCGGCTCGCCGCGCCTTGAGCCGCACCATTGCCTTCGCCCGCGCGTCCGTTCACACCGCCCCGCACCCAAAGGAAGGTTCACGATGCCCGGTGGTCTGGTTGCCCTGCTCGATGACATCGCCGCGCTGACCAAGCTCGCCGCGGCATCGATCGACGATATCGGTGCGGCGGCGGGACGCGCGGGCACCAAGGCGGTCGGCGTCGTCATCGACGATGCCGCCGTCACGCCGCGCTATGTCGTCGGGCTCAGCCCGGCGCGCGAACTCCCCATGATCGCGCGCATCGCCAAGGGCAGCCTGCGCAACAAGCTGCTCATCCTGCTCCCCGCCGCCCTCCTGATCAGCGCGCTGGCGCCCTGGGCGCTGACCCCGTTGCTGATGATCGGCGGCGCGTTCCTGTGCTTCGAGGGCGCCGAAAAGGTCATCGGCCTGTTCACCGGCCACGGCCATGCCGACGCCACCTCGACCGCCGCGACCCCCAAGGAGCTGGAGGACGAAAAGGTCGGCGGCGCGATCCGCACCGATTTCATCCTGTCGGCCGAGATCATGGCCATCGCGCTCGCCGAACTCGCCGACAATCCGCTCGTGTCGCGCGCCGTCGCGCTCGCGCTGGTCGCCATCGCGATCACCGTCGGCGTCTATGGCCTGGTCGCGCTGATCGTGAAGGTCGACGACATCGGGCTCCATCTCGCGCGAAAGCCCTCGCGCGCCGCGCAGGCGTTCGGGCGCGCCCTGGTCGCGGGCATGCCGCCGGTCATGACGCTGTTGTCGATCGTTGGCACGGCGGCGATGATCTGGGTGGGCGGCGGCATCCTGCTCCATGGGCTGGAGGAGTTCGGGGTCGCCGGGCCGGCGCATCTGGCTCATGATGTCAGCGAGGGTGCCGCGCGTCTGGGCGGCGGCGTTCTCGGCTGGCTGGCGGGGGCCGCCGCCGCCGGTCTCGTCGGGCTTGTGGTCGGCGCGATCATCGCCTGGGTGATCCACCTCCTGCCCCGTCGTGGCGCGGCGCACTGACCCCGCCGGGGTGCGGCGCACCGATCGTCGGACCGGCCGATGCGGCCTGACCTCGCGGCGGGGTATGAAAGCAGCGTCCGCGCTGTTATAGAACGCTAATACACGTATGTCGGCCGACCGCGGAAACGATGCCATGAGCCCCTATCAGCCTTCCTCATCGGACCCGGCGGACCGTTTCTGGCCAGCCCCGCCGCCGCCACCGCCGCCGCCGGCACCCGTGCCGGACGCGGCGCAGTGGCAATGGACCGATGACCAGCCTCCCGAACCCCCGCGCCGCCGCCGCCGCTGGGGCCGCTGGTTCGTGCGTGCGCTGGCGCTCGGCATCGTGCTGTTCGTCGCCGCGGTCGCCTGGCTCGCGGTCACCGCCCCCTTGTCGCGTTCGCTCGAGCCGCCCACGCCGCCCTCGATCACGCTGCTGGCGGAGGATGGCACCCCGATCGCGCGGCGCGGCGCGATCATCGGCTCGCCCGTCGATGCCGCGAAGCTGCCTCCACATGTCCGCGAAGCGTTCCTGGCGATCGAGGACCGGCGCTTCTATTCGCATTGGGGCATCGACCCGCGCGGCATCGCGCGCGCCGCCTGGTCCAATGTCGGCGCGGGCGGCGTGCGTCAGGGCGGATCGACGATCACGCAACAGCTCGCCAAGAACGCGTTCCTCGACAGCGACCGCACCGCCGCCCGCAAGCTGCGCGAGGCGCTGATCGCGGTCTGGCTGGAGGCATGGCTGACCAAGGACGAGATCCTGTCGCGCTATCTGTCGAACGTGTATTTCGGTGACAATGTCTATGGCATGTCCGCCGCGTCGAAGCATTATTTCGGCCGCACGCCCGCCAATCTGAACGTCGGGCAGGCGGCGATGCTGGCCGGCCTCGTCAAGGCCCCCTCCCGCCTCGCCCCCACCGGGAACCTAAAGGGCGCGCGTGCCCGGCAAGAGGTCGTCGTTGGTGCCATGGTCGCGGCCGGCTTCCTCACCAAGGCCGAGGCTGACCGCGTCCAGCCGCAACGCGTGCTCAAGGCCCGCCCCAAGCAGCTTCCCTCGGGCACCTATTTCGCCGATTGGGTCCTGCCCGAGGCGCGCGACGCCGCGGGCGAGATCAAGAGCGAAGCGACCGTGGAAACCACGCTCGACCGCCGGCTCCAGCGGCTGGGCGAACGCGTGGTCAAGGGCGCGGGGCTTGGCGGCAGCCAGGCCGCGCTCGTCGCCATGCGCCCCGATGGCCGGATCGTGGCGATGGTCGGTGGCAAGGATTATTCCAAGTCCAGCTTCAACCGCGCGACACAAGCTCGGCGGCAACCGGGCTCGACGTTCAAGCTGTTCGTCTACCTGGCCGCCCTGCGCGCCGGCATGACGCCTGAATCGACGATCGAGGACGCGCCGATCGACATTGCCGGGTGGAAGCCCAAGAACAGCGACGGGCGCTATCTGGGCGAGATCACGCTGCGCCGCGCCTTTGCCCGCTCGTCCAACGTCGCCGCCGCCCGCCTGACGCAACAGGTCGGCGTGCGTCAGGTCATCAAGGCCGCGCGCGATCTGGGCATCTCCACCCCGATCGCCAACG
>DASVUT010000667.1:0-2516 GCA_036386955.1 Sphingomonas sp.
TCGGCGAGGCGGTGCTGCTGGGGAGCGAGCGGGCTCGGGCGTTGGCGGGGGCGCGGACGGGTGGGCAGGCGTTGCTGGCGACCGTCGCGGCGCAACTGCTGCTGCATGGCAATGCGTATCTGCAGGTGCTGCGTGGCACGGACGGGGAGGCGGCCGAGCTGTTCGCGCTGCGCCCCGAGCGCGTGACGCTGGAGCTGGACGCGGGCGGGTGGCCGGCGGCGTATCTGTACCGGGTGGGGGAGCGGGTGACGCGGTTGGCCGCCGACCCGGTGCGGCCCGAGCTGATCCATGTGCGCAGCTTCCACCCGCTCGACGACCATCACGGGCTGGGGTGCCTGGGCGCGGCGGCGGGAGCGGTGGCGATCCACAATGCGGCGACGCGCTGGCACAAGGCGCTGCTGGACAATGCGGCGCGGCCTTCGGGCGCTTTGGTCTATGATCCGGGGGACGGATCGGCGTTGTCGAGCGACCAGTTCGACCGGCTGAAGGCGGAGATGGAGGCAGGCTTCTCCGGCGCGGCCAATGCCGGGCGGCCGATGCTGCTGGAGGGTGGGTTGAAGTGGCAGGCGATGTCGCTGAGCCCCGCCGACATGGACTTCGTCGGGTGCAAGGCAGCCGCCGCCCGCGAGATCGCGTTGGCATTCGGGGTCCCGCCGATGCTGCTCGGGCTGCCCGGCGATGCGACCTATGCCAATTACCGCGAGGCGAACCGGGCGCTGTGGCGGCTCGCGGTGCTGCCCATGGCGGACGCGATCCTGGCACCGCTGAACCAAGGGCTGTCCGGGTGGATGGACGCTCCGGGGCTGGCGGTGGACATGAACAAGGTGCCCGCATTGGCCGAGGACCGCGAGCGGCTGTGGCGATCGGTGAGCGCGGCGGACTTCCTGAGCCTCGAAGGAAAGCGCGCGCTGGTGGGCGTGGCATGAGCGGGGGCGCGGTGCTGGCGCAGCTCATGGCGCAGGCGAGCGCGGGCGGGGCCGATCTGGTGACGCTGCGCGCGATCGCGAAGGAAGCGGGCGAGCTGGGGGCGACGCGGGCGCTCACCAAGCTGGGGCTGACCGACGAGGCGGCAGGCGCGGACATCAAGGAGCTGCGCGCGCTGATCGCGGGGTGGCGCGAGGCGAAGCGGTCGGCGTGGCGCGCGGCACTGGGGTGGATCGTGCGGTTCGTGCTGGCACTGGCGCTGGCGGGGGTCGCGGTGAAGTTGGGGGAGGACGGGCCGTGAGGGTGGCGGGGTACGCCGCGGTCTTTTCGGTACGCGACCGCTCGGGCGACGTGATCGCGCCCGGAGCCTTTGGACACGTGGAGCCGGTGCCGTTGCTGCACGGGCATCGCGGGGGCGCGGTCGGGCGGATCGACGCGATCGGCGAGGATGCGCGCGGCCTGCGGATCGAGGCGGTGGTCGAGGATGCCGGCGTCGCGGCTCTGGTGCGCGGCGGGGCCTTGCGCGGGCTGTCGGTCGGATACCGGCCGGTGCTGGTGGAGCAGGGCGCGCGGCGGGTGCTGCGGCGCGTGACGCTGATCGAGGTGAGCCTGGTGGCGGTGCCGATGCAGGCGCTGGCCCGGGTCGACGAGGTTTTCAACGAGGAGGAATACGCATGAGCGACGTAATGGAACGCCCCGCGCTGACGGGAGCCGCCGTGGCGGCGGACACAGGCTTTGCCGCATTCGTGCGGACAGGCGCGACCGTGGAGATGAAGGCGTTCACGGGGGTGAGCGGGGATGCGGGCGGCTATGCCGTGCCACGTGAAATCGATGCGGCAATCGACCGCGTGCTGACCGGCCTGTCGCCGATCCGCGGCATCGCGCAGGTCGTGCGGGTAGGATCGGCGGGGTATCGCAAGCTGATCACCACCGGCGGCACGCCGTCGGGCTGGGCTGGGGAGACGCAAGGACGGCCGGAGACCGCGACACCGGTCTTCCACGAGCTGAGCCCGCCGATGGGCGAGCTCTACGCCAACCCCAGCGCCAGCCAGGCGATGCTGGACGATGCCGCGTTCGATGTGGATGCGTGGCTGGCGAGCGAGATCGCGGCCGAGTTCGCGCGCGCCGAAGGGGCGGCGTTCGTGGGCGGCAATGGGGTCAACCGGCCGCGCGGGTTCCTGTCGGCGCCGACATCGGCGGCGGGCGACGCGACGCGCGCGTTCGGGACGATCCAGTATCTGCCGACCGGGGCCGCAGGCGATTTCGGCGCGCGGCCCGACGAGCTGCTGATCGACCTGGTCCAAGCCTTGCGCGCGCCATACCGTCAGGGCGCGTGCTTCGTGATGAGTGCGGGTGTGCTGGCGCGGGTACGCAAGCTGAAGACCGCGGATGGCGCGTTCCTGTGGCAGCCGAGCCTGGCGAATGGGCAGCCGGCGACGCTGCTGGGGTATCCGGTGGTCGAGGCGGAGGACATGCCCGACGTCGCGGCGAACAGCCTGAGCATCGCGTTCGGCAACTTCAAGCTGGGGTATCTGATCACCGAACGCAGCGACACCGCGATCCTGCGCGATCCGTACACCAACAAGCCGTTC
>DASVUT010000668.1:0-3709 GCA_036386955.1 Sphingomonas sp.
ACCGCCCGGTCTACCTCGGCGGCACGCTCGGCATGGAATGGGCGAGCGTGCGTGAGCTCGTCGACACGCTGCGCGCGAACTACTGCGGCAACGTCGGCCTCGAATACATGCACATCGCCGATGTCGAGGAGCGCCGCTTCCTACAGGAGCGGATGGAGGGCAAGGACAAGGGCGCCGACTTCACCGCCCAGGGCAAGAAGGCGATCCTCAACAAGGTCGTCGAGGCGGAGCAGTGGGAGCGCTTCTGCGGCCGCAAGTTCGTCGGCACCAAGCGGTTCGGCCTCGACGGCGGCGAGAGCATGATCCCCGCGCTCGAATCGGTCATCAAGTACGGCGGCCAGATGGGCGTGCGCGAGATCGTATGGGGCATGGCGCATCGCGGCCGCCTCAACGTCCTTGCCAACGTCATGGCCAAGCCGCTGCGTGTGATCTTTCACGAATTCGCCGGCGGCTCGGCGAACCCCGACGACATCGGCGGCTCGGGTGATGTGAAATATCACCTGGGTACCAGCACCGATCGCGAGTTCGACGGGATCAAGGTCCATATGTCGCTGGTCGCCAACCCGTCTCACCTGGAGGCCGCCGACCCGGTCGTGCTCGGCAAGACGCGCGCGATCCAGACCATCGCGGGCGACCTGAAGGACCATTGCCAGTCGCTGCCCGTCCTGATCCACGGCGATGCCGCGTTCGCCGGGCAGGGGATCGTGTGGGAGTGCTTCGGCTTCTCCGGCATCCGCGGCTACAACACCGGCGGCTGCGTTCATTTCGTCATCAACAACCAGATCGGCTTCACGACCAGCCCGCAATTCGCGCGCTCCTCGCCCTATTCGTCGGACGTCGCCAAGGGCGTCCAGGCGCCGATCTTCCACGTCAACGGCGACGATCCCGAAGCGGTCACCTTCGCCACCAAGATGGCGATGGAGTTCCGCCAGCGCTTCCACCGCGACATCGTCATCGACATGTGGTGCTACCGCCGCTTCGGCCATAACGAGGGCGACGAGCCGAGCTTTACCCAGCCGCTGATGTACAAGGCGATCAAGGATCATCCGCCCGTCAGCGAAGTCTATGGCCGCCGCCTGATCGAACAGGGCACGGTCGACCAAGCCTGGGTCGACGAGAATATCCGGCAATACACGACGCGGCTCGAGGGCGAGTTCCAGGCCGGGGCGGCCTACAAGCCCAACAAGGCGGATTGGTTCGCGGGCCGCTGGTCCGGCCTGTCCGCGCCGACCGAGGGTGAGGCGTCGCGGCGCAATGTCGAAACCGGGATCGAGCCCAAGCTGTTCGACGCGCTCGGCCGCACGCTGACCACTGTTCCCGAAGGCCTGACGATCCACAAGACGCTCGCGCGCGTGCTCGATGCCAAGCGGCAGATGTTCACCAGCGGGCAGGGGTTCGACTGGGCGACGGGCGAGGCCTTGGCGTTCGGCGCGCTGCTGTCCGAAGGATACGGCGTGCGCCTGTCGGGTCAGGATTCGGGCCGTGGCACCTTCAGCCAGCGTCACGCGGTGTGGATCGACCAGACCGACGAGCACAAGTTCGTGCCGCTGCAGACGGTCGAACATGGCCGGTTCGAGGTGCTCGACAGTCCCTTGTCCGAATATGGCGTGCTGGGCTTCGAATATGGCTATGCGCTCGCCGACCCCAAGACGTTGGTCCTGTGGGAGGCGCAGTTCGGCGATTTCGTCAACGGCGCCCAGATCATGATCGATCAGTTCATCACCTCGGGCGAGGCGAAGTGGCTGCGCGCCAACGGGCTCGTGATGCTGCTGCCGCACGGCTATGAGGGGCAGGGGCCCGAACATTCGTCCGCGCGCCCCGAACGCTTCCTGCAATCGTGCGCCGGCGACAATATCCAGGTCGCCAATTGCACCACGCCGGCCAATTACTTCCACCTGCTGCGCCGGCAGATGCACCGCACCTTCCGCAAGCCGCTGATCGTGATGACGCCCAAGTCGTTGCTGCGCCACAAGCTGGCCGTGTCCGCGGCGGTCGACTTCCAGGGCGAAAGCCACTTTCGCCGCATCCTGTCCGACACCAACGGCGCGCCCGACGAAGCGACGACGCGGCTGGTACTGTGCACGGGCAAGGTCGCCTATGACCTGATGGAGGCGCGCGATGCCGCTGGTGATGTCGGCACGCAGATCCTGCGCGTCGAACAGCTTTACCCCTTTCCCGCGGCCGCGCTTGCCAAGCGGATCGCGCGCATGCCGCGGCTGGAACAGGTCGTCTGGGCGCAGGAAGAACCGAAGAACCAGGGCTATTGGTTCTTCGTCGAACCGTTGATCGAAGAAGCGTTGGTGACCGGCGATGGCGCGGTGAAGCGCGCTCGTTATGCCGGCCGCGCCGCCGCCGCCTCGACCGCGACGGGGCTGATGAAGCGCCACACGACCGAGCAGGGGGCGCTCGTCGCCGACGCGCTCGGCCATTCCGTCCGCGAAGAGATTCGCCGCACCCGCGACAGCGAAGGCGTCAAGAAGGCGGGTTTGGCGGGGTCGTGACGATCACTCACTAACTTGTGCTCCCGCGAAGGCGGGAGCCCAGCCTGGGTCCCCGCCTTCGCGGGGACACAAAAGGAAGCAAGCATGGCAACGCAAGTTCTGGTCCCCACCCTGGGCGAATCGATCACCGAAGCGACGCTGGGCGAATGGCTCAAACAGCCCGGTGACGCGGTCGCCGCCGACGAGCCGATCGCCTCGCTCGAAACCGACAAGGTGTCGGTCGAGGTGCCGAGCCCGGTCGCAGGCGTCATGGGCGAACATGCCGTCAAGGTCGGCGAGACCGTGCAGGTCGGCGCGATGATCGCGACCGTCGATGCAGGTGGCGCCGCACCCGCTCAGGCCAGCGCACCGCAGCCCGCGGTGACCCAGGCCCCCGCCGCCGCCGAGCCGCCGAGTGACGGCGGCGCCGCCGCCCTGTCGCCCTCGGTGCGCCGTGCCGTGCTCGAACACGGTGTCGATCCGGCGACGATCAAGGGCACCGGCAAGGACGGCCGCATCACCAAGGAAGACGTTGCAGCGGCAGCGACCACGAAGCCGGCAAGCGTGCCGGTGTCAGCGGCAGCCCCGCCCACGCCTCAGCCTGCGACCACCGGCCGCAAGGAAGAACGCGTCCGCATGACCCGCCTCCGCCAGACAATCGCCAAGCGTCTGAAGGAAGCACAGAACACCGCCGCCATGCTCACGACGTTCAACGACGTCGACATGACCGCGGTCATCGAAGCCCGCGCCAAGTACAAGGACCTGTTCGAAAAGAAGCACGGCGTGCGCCTCGGCTTCATGGGCTTCTTTGTGAAGGCCGCGTGCATGGCCCTGAAGGACCTGCCCAGCGTCAACGCGTCGATCGACGGCGATGACATCGTCTATCACGATTATGCCGACATCTCGGTCGCGGTCTCCTCGCCCGGCGGGCTCGTCGTCCCGGTCATCCGCGACGCGCAGGACCTGTCGGTCGCGGGGATCGAGAAGACGATCGGTGATTTCGGCCGCCGCGCCAAGGACGGCACGCTCAAGATGGACGAGATGCGCGGCGGCACCTTCACCATCTCCAACGGGGGCGTGTTCGGCTCGCTGATGTCGACCCCGATCATCAACCCGCCGCAATCGGGCGTGCTCGGCATGCACCGCGTCGAGGACCGGCCCGTGGTCCGCAACGGCCAGGTCGTGGTGCGCCCGATGATGTATCTCGCCCTGTCCTACGACCACCGGCT
>DASVUT010000669.1:0-2918 GCA_036386955.1 Sphingomonas sp.
CGGGGTATGCTGGGATCAATGGTATCCCGAAACCGCGCGCGCGATGATGCTGATGGGGGCCGAATTGCTGTTCTACCCCACCGCGATCGGCTCCGAACCGCATGACACCTCGCTCGATACCGCGCGGCTGTGGCGACGCGCGATGGTGGGGCATGCGGTCAGCAACGTCGTGCCGATCGTCGCCGCCAACCGCATCGGAGTCGAGCACGGCCAGACCTTCTACGGCACCAGCTTCATCGCCGACGAGCGCGGCGACATCCTGACTGAACTCGGCCGTGAGGAGGAAGGCGTGATCACCGCGACGATCGACCTCGCCCGCGTGAAGCGTCACCGAGCCGCCTTCGGCTTTTTTCGTGACCGACGGCCCGAACTCTATGGGAGGTTAGTGGAGGATGTTTGAAGCTTTCATCATGACCCTGCTTGCGCCATCGGCAATGGTGCAAAAGCAAGACTCTCCTTCATCGCCACCGGCAAGGTCCGCCACTGTCTTGCCGGACGACAGTCAGCCAGATGATATCGTCGTGACTGGCTATCGACGAGGCAAGGCGCGCGACAGGCGTGTACAGGTACCAGCCGCTGCTTCGGCCATCCGCAATCGTGTGACCTACGATTACTCCGAACGCTTGGCCAAATGTGCGGCGCGAAGCCACCTTACCAAATTGTCCCGACTGCGTGACGTGGTCGACGGGGAGTTCAACAGCGCGCGGCAGATTACCGCGCAGGACCGGCTTGTCCGCAGTTACATCACCTGTGGCGAGAGCCCGACGCTTTTGAGCTTCACCTCGCGGCCGCGCGAAGCGGCAAGCGTGGATCTGGCCAGCGCCGTAGCTGGTGATTACTCGGGCTCTCCCGGGATTCCCGAAGCCGCGCCGCTGGGCTATTCGATCTACGACCGCGGCGCATTCACCATTCAGGCGATGAAGATGTTCGCGCCCGATCTGACGCTGACCCGCAAGGATACGAACGACCCCGAGGTACAGGTTCGCTTCAACGCGCGCGAGGTGGCTCGCAACCGTTTTCGTCTGCCAACGGACTACCGCTACTTCGAAGTCGCGGTTTGCATGGTCCGGCTGGAGCCGCGCCTTTCGGTTCGTCTAGCAATGAGCACTGGGTCCGCCCGGCTCGGTGACGTACAGGAAGCCCTGATCGACCGAGCGCGGGTGTGTGTCGGCGGTGCGAGAAACGTCCAAGTCGATCCAACGCAATTTCGGCTCTACATCGCCGATGCCGTGTATCGATGGGCTATCGCAGCGCGAGGCGTCGACACGCTCATACCGGAGGTCGCGCGATCATGAGCCTGATGGATCGAATCGTATTGGCGCTCATGTTAAGTACCGCCACACCTGCCCCAGCGCAGCAAGCGCCGCAGGTATCCGCCGCGCCAAGGGATGATGTTGTTGTCGAAGGCTATCTGAGCGTACGGCCAAATGTGCGGTGCGAAGCGTCTTTCCAACCTGTCCTTGCTGCGCCGCGGGGGGACGGCGAGTTCAACAGTATCCGTCACGCTTTCGCGCAGGATCGGCTGAAGCGTATTTATCTCACGTGCGGCGAGGGATCAAAGGCGAGCTTACGCAAGGGGGAGGAAGCTACAGAACTGCAAGCTCAGACGGCATTGTTGGACGGCAGGAACGGAACCTCCCCCAACATGGAGCCCTTTCCGCTCGGCCACTCGATCTATGATCGCGGGGCATACACCGTGCAGGTCATCAAACGGTTCGCCCCTGACCTGACTTTGACAACCGAACAGACGAACGATCCTCATGTGCAAGCGCGGTTCAACGCGCGCGAGGTAGGCCGCAACCGGTTTTGCTTGCCCCCGGACTATCGCTATTTCGAAGTGGCCACGTGCATGGTTCGGGTTGAGCCTCGGCTGTCGGTGCGATTGGCGCTGACGGATGGGTCTGCGCGTTTCGGAGACGTACAGGCGGCGCTCATCGACCGAGCGCGGGTCTGTGTCGGCGGAAGCCGCCGCGTGGAGGTCGATCCGACGCAGTTTCGCCTATACATCGCCGATGCCGTTTACCGCTGGACAGTTGCAGCGCGTGGGGTGGACTCGCTCATACCCCCCGCAAGCTGAGCGCGCGCGCGAACACCGCCTCGAACATCTCGGCCGTCAGCACGCGGGTGTTCTGGTTGTAGCGCGAGCAGTGATAGCTATCGATCAGGACGCGGCCATCAGGCATGACGTGTTCGGCCAGATGCCCGAACCGCGCCTTGGGCAGGCGGCCGCCCAGCGCCTTGACCGCCGACTGGTGCGCGATCGCGCCCAGCGCCACCACGACGCGCACGTGCGGCAGCGCGGCCAGCGGGCTTTCCAGGAACGGGCGGCAGGTGCGGATTTCCTCCGGCGTGGGCTTGTTGGCAGGGGGCAGGCAGCGGACGGCGTTGACGATCATGACGCCGTTCAGAGCCAGATCGTCCTCGGGCGTGGCTTGGTAGGTGCCCGTCGCCAGCCCGAACTTCAGCAGCGTTTCGAACAGCAACATGCCCGCGAAATCGCCGGTGAAGGGCCTCCCGGTCCGGTTCGCGCCATGCTTGCCCGGCGCGAGCCCGACGATCGCCAGCCATGCATCCGGATCGCCCAGCGCCGGCACGGGCGCGTTCCACCAGCCGGGATGTTCGACACGCAGCTCCTCGCGAAACGCGACCAGGCGCGGGCAGAGCGGACAATCGCGCGGCGGCTCGGTCGCGGGCAGGGGAGAGGGTGCGAAGTTCATGGCGCTCGCGTAGGCGGGGTGCATGACGACGACAACCTATGCGATCGCGCTGGGATCGAACCGACGCGGGGGCCACGGCTCGCCCGCGCGAGAGGTGACGGCGGCGCGCGACGCCCTGGGCGGGATCATCGCCTGGTCCGGGGTGATCGCCACGCCGCCGGTGGGTCCGTCGATCCGCGCCTTCGCCAATGCCGCCGCGCT
>DASVUT010000670.1:0-3546 GCA_036386955.1 Sphingomonas sp.
GTTCAGCACGACGGCGGTGCGGAGCAGCAGCCCTCCTTCGCCCCCTTCCTTTCGTCACCCCGGACTTGATCCGGGGTCCACGCGACACCTCCGATGTCATCCGTGCTCCAAACCCATCGCATGGATGCTGAACCAGGTTCAGCGTGACGGCGGTGCGGAGCAATGGCCGCCTCCGAATAACCTGCCTTTCTTCGCGCCTTCGCGCCTCCGCGTGAACGCGCCTTCTTCCTTGGCGCGCCCTCCCCACGCGCCTATCTGTTGTCCATGCTACAGCCTTCCCCGGCCTTCATGACCAAGGTCCGCCCGCACGCGCTGCAACGCTGGCTTTACGCGGTCGCCGCTCTGATCGTCGCGATGGTGATTGTCGGCGGGATCACGCGGCTGACCGAATCGGGGCTTTCGATCACGCAGTGGAAGCCGATCAGCGGCATCATCCCACCGCTGAACGCCGCGCAATGGGAGGCGGAGTTCGCGCTGTACCGCCAAATCCCCGAATATGCCGCCTTCAATCAGGGCATGACGCTCGCCGGGTTCAAGGCGATTTTCTTCTGGGAATATATGCACCGCCTGCTCGGGCGGGTGATCGGGCTCGCCTTCGCGCTCCCGCTCGCCTGGTTCGCGATCCGCCGCCAGATTCCGCGCGGCTATGGCTGGCGGCTGGTCGCGCTGCTCGCGCTCGGCGGGTTTCAGGGGTTCATCGGCTGGTGGATGGTCGCGTCCGGCCTGTCGGAACGGACGGATGTCAGCCACTTGCGCCTGGCCACCCACCTGACCACCGCGCTCATCATCCTGGGCGGGATTGTCTGGACCGCGCTTGACCTCCGCGATCTGCGCCACCGCCCCGTCGCTGCACCAGCGCGGCTGACCGGCGTCGCGGGTGTCGCGATCGCCTTGCTCGTGGCGCAGATCGTGTTCGGTGCATTCACCGCCGGACTGAACGCCGGTTACGCCTTTTCCAGTTGGCCGCTGATGGGCGACGCTTGGTTTCCCGGCGGCGTTCCCCTGGCGGCACCCCTATGGACGAACGCGGTCGACAATCCCGTCGTGGTGCAATTCATCCATCGCTGGCTGGCCTTCGTCGCCGCCGCCGGGCTCGGCTGGCTCGCGTGGCGCGCGGCACAGGCCGGCGCGCGCGGTGCTGCCATCTGGGTGGTCGCGCTCGTCGCCGTTCAGATCGCGCTCGGCATCGCCACGCTCATCACCGGGGTTCAGCTCCACATCGCCGTCGCGCACCAGGCGAACGCCGCCCTCCTCGTCATCGCCACCGTCGCGGCGGCGCACGCGCTGGGGCGCCGAACCGCGTAGGGTATCATGATACCCGTCAGCAAAGTCCCGCTTTGCTTGACTTCTTTGCCCCCGTCGATCATTGAGTCTGCGTTCGCGCCGCCCGTTGGGGCGGCGCTTCGCATTCCTATCGAAAAGGTCAACGCCCATGAAGGCGCTCATGAAGACCACCAAGTCGGTCAAGCCGCACGAGGTGGAAAAGAAGTGGCACATCGTCGACGCCGAAGGGCTTGTCGTCGGTCGCGCCGCGGTGGTCATCGCCAATGTCCTGCGCGGCAAGCACAAGACGTCGTTCACCCCGCATGTCGATTGCGGCGATAACGTCGTCGTCATCAATGCCGACAAGATCCGCTTCACGTCCAACAAGGCCGAAAAGAAGATCTATTACAAGCACACCGGTTTCGCTGGCGGGATCAAGGCGATCACCGCCGCCAAGGTGCTGGAAGGCCGCTTTCCCGAGCGCGTGCTGGAAAAGGCCGTCGAGCGGATGATTCCGCGCGGGCCGCTCGGCCGTGAGCAGATGCGCAACCTGCGCATCTTCAAGGGCACCGAGCATCCGCACACGGCACAGAATCCTGAGGTCCTCGACATCGCCGGCATGAGCCGCAAGAACAAGGTGGGCGCATAATGTCCGACAATCGTCAGTCCCTGTCCGATCTCGGCTCCGCCCTGTCGCAGGCGGCGCAGGCTGCCCCCATTGACGGTGACGCGCCTGTTATCGCGTCGCAGCCCCCCGTCGAGCGCGCACCGCTGCGCGAACAAATCCTCGACAAGCAGGGCCGCGCCTATGCCACCGGCCGCCGCAAGGATGCGGTCGCCCGCGTCTGGCTGAAGCCCGGCACGGGCAAGATCGTGATCAACGGCCGCGATCAGGAAGTGTATTTCGCGCGTCCGACGCTGCGCCTCGTCATCAACCAGGTGTTCGGCATCACCGAGCGCGAGGGCCAGTATGACGTCCATTGCACCGTCAAGGGCGGCGGCCTGTCCGGGCAGGCTGGCGCGGTGAAGCACGGCATCAGCCAGGCGATCACCCGGTTCGAACCGATCCTGCGCGCGCCCGTCAAGGCGGCAGGCTTCCTGACTCGCGACAGCCGCACCGTCGAGCGCAAGAAGTACGGCAAGGCCAAGGCTCGCCGCAGCTTCCAGTTCTCGAAGCGTTAATCGGACGCCCCTCCCACTCTCCTCCCCCGTTTCACGGGGGAGGTGGCCGCGGAGCGGTCGGAGGGGGCCCGTACGAAGCGCCTCGGCTCAGGCCCCCTCCGGCGCTCCGCGCCACCTCCCCTGTGAAACGGGGGAGGAGAGTAAGGGCACAGCCGCCACCAATGCTTCCCTCACGCGAGCTTTGCCGCTAAGGCGACGCGCCTCCACGACGAACTGGGATATTTGCGTTTGGCCAAGGAAGAACTGCTCGAAATGCGCGGCCAGGTGGTGGAGCTTTTGCCCAACGCCATGTTCCGCGTCCGCCTCGAAAACGATCACGAGATCCTCGGCCACACTGCGGGCAAGATGCGCAAGAACCGCATTCGCGTGCTCGTCGGCGACGAGGTCCTGGTCGAACTGACGCCCTACGACCTGACCAAGGGCCGGATCACCTATCGCTTCAAGTGACGGGTCGAACATGACCCTGGTTCTCGCCTCCTCCTCCCCGCGCCGCCGCGATCTCCTCGCGCGCCTGGGGGTGGAGCCCACCCGCATCGCGGCCCCCGCGATCGACGAAACCCCGCGCAAGGCCGAACTTCCCGCCGCCTATGCGCTGCGTCTGGCGATCGAGAAAGCGAACGCTGTCGACCGCGCGCCGGGTGAGATCGTCCTGGCCGGTGACACCACGATCGCGCTCGGCCGCCGCATCCTGCCGCCCGCCGATGACGAGACCGTCCAGCGCAAGCTCCTGGGCCTCCTCTCGGGCCGTCGCCATCACTGCCTGTCCGCCGTCTGCGTCATCGACACCACAGGTCACGTCCGTACCCGCCTGTCGGACACGATCGTCGCGTTCAAGCCGCTCAGCCCCGCCGAGATCGACGCCTATATCGCGTGCGGCGAAGGCCTGGGCAAGGCGGGAGGCTACGCGATCCAGGGCCGCGCCGAAGGCTTCGTCCGCTTCCTCCAGGGTTCGCATTCGGGCGTGGTCGGCCTCCCGCTCTTCGAGACCCGCGCACTCCTTCGCGCCGCTGGTCTCGCCCTTGGCTGAATGGCTGTACGAGGCAGGCATCGGTGAAACCCGCGCCGCGCTGATCGTCGACGGGACCATCGTAGAGGCCGCGA
>DASVUT010000671.1:0-2228 GCA_036386955.1 Sphingomonas sp.
ATGGCGCAACCTTCCATGGCACTGGCCATGCGCGTGCTGGAGATCCAGGAGCATGAGGAGGGGCATGTCGAAGCCGTCGTCGACGCATCGATCGCCGAGATCCCGATGCATTTCTGGCAGCCACACCGGATGGTCCGCAAGTGCGGCGAGACGGGCGAGTTGCAGCCGATCGGGCGCGGCAAGACCCACCTGATGGGGCGGTTGTGCATGGAGCACGACATCATCGCCTCCAACGTGCAACTGCCCGAGGGAACCAGCGCGGGCGACGTTCTGATTTTTTGTGACGCTGGCGGTTATGACAGGAGCATGTCCTATGTATTTGGTCGAGGATAAGCCCGCCGGGACGGGTGAATGCGGCGAGCGGGTCGATCTGGCCGCGCCCCCCGCGTCCCCCGGTGGCAAGTGGCACAGCTTCCCCAACAGCCACATCTCGCATCACGGGCAGGCATGCTGCGATATCGCGCGCCAATGGCTGGTCGCGTTCGACTTCGCGCAACTGAACGGCGGGCATGTGCTGAGCGGCCCGCGCTGGATGCGCGAACATTCCAAATGGGGCCCTACTGTCTGGCCGATCCATTGGTGCGAGGCGGTCGACGCCGATGTCGTCGACTGCGGCGTCCACGCCGCGATGGCGCACGAGGCGTTCATCGCCCGCGGCGTGCGTGCGTTTCGTGCTCAGTTCATTCAGCGTTATTCCGCCGACGCGGCGGATTCCTGGCGCGATAATTGGGGCAAGGAAAGCGCGTCCGACCACTGGATCGATGGCGACGCCATCTATCATGAGGGCAATGCCGTCCTGATCGGCGACGACGAGGTCAAGCTTTGGGACGGGTCAGCCGGCTGGTGGATCAATCCGCGCGGCGATGCCGGCTATGGCAGCCTGGCCGCGGTGCGGATCGAGGCCGATTTCGACAGCGCCGACGGCCTGCGCTGGGGCGATCGGCGGATCAAGCTCAACCGCTGGGTCGCGGTCTGATCGATCTGCCGCGACTTGACGTTCCCGACGCGCCGGAGGCGGCCGATCGTGCCGCGATCCTGACCGGATTGGCGGCGTTCAACCGCGAACATGCCGATCCCGGCGCGACCGGTCCTCTGGCGGTCCTGCTGCGCGACGATGGCGGGGCCACGATCGGCGGGCTATGGGGGCACACGGTCTTCGGATGGCTGCACATCGAACTGCTGTTTGTGCCGCCGGCCATGCGGGGGGCATCGACCGGTTCCGCGATCATGGACCGTGCCGAGGAGACGGCGGCGGCGCGCGGCTGTATCGGAGCGTGGCTCGACACCTATGACTTCCAGGCGCGCGGCTTTTACGAGAAGCGCGGATACAGATTGGTGGGTACCATCCGGGATTGTCCCCCGGGCGGTGCCCACCATTTCCTGTACAAGCGGTTCGCGTGAGTTCCTATTCGGCCGCTTCCAGCATCGCCTCATCCGTGACCCAAGGCGCGTCGGGAACGTTCGCGTCGCGCGCGCCCCGCCGTTCCGCCACGAAACGCTGCAGCGTCGTTTCGCACGGCGGCGCGAACGACGCGCCCGCATCGACCAGCGGCTCGAACACGGCCGGGGTGCCGGTCTCGATCACCAGCTTGGGGTCGGCACCCGCGACATAAGCGAGGGCGCGGGCAAAATCGGCTTCGCTCATCGCCTCGATCGGCAGGAAGCTCGCCACACCGGTCGCGCCGTCGAGGAGCAGGTCGATCACGCCATCGATCAGATCGGGGCCATAGGTGGCGTTCCACCGCGATCCGGCATCGACGACCACCGCTTCTCCCGCGTCGAGCGCGTCCAGCATCCGTGACGCCGCCGCCCCATCGTCCCAGGGCAGATAGACCGGGGCGGCGCGCGCGACCAGCAGGCGCGATGCCTCCGCCGCGTCGCCCGGCGCCGTGGCGTTGGTCAGAACCGCGACGGGCACGTCCATGTCGGTGCAGGTCTGTGCGAGCCGCGCGGTGGCCCAGTGGCCGAACAGCGGCACTGCGTCGGGATCGCCGCATAGCGCACTGCGATCGCGCGCATCGAGCACACCCCAGGGCTGCGCGGCGGCGGCACGGCCCACCGCGTCGCTCGCCACCCGCGCATAATGGAGGCCGCGCACCTCGCAGGCGAGCCGGGCCAGCCGGCTCAGCGGCCCGTCATCGTCGACGATCAGCAACGGCGTCGGCGCGGACCCGGCGCGCGGCCGTGCCGCGACCTCGTAACCGGGCGCGGCCAGCGTCTCCTGAGGG
>DASVUT010000672.1:0-1726 GCA_036386955.1 Sphingomonas sp.
CGATCCGGTCGGCCGACTTGCCCGTGACGGCCAGGATGTTGAGCCACAGCAGCACCGCCCACAACCCATCCTTCTCACGGACATGGTCGGACCCGGTGCCCGCACTCTCCTCGCCGCAGATCGTCGCCATGCCGGCATCGAGCAGGTTGCCGAAGAACTTCCATCCCGTCGGCGTCTCGAAGGCGGGGATGCCGAGCGCGGCGGCCACGCGGTCGGCGGCGGCGCTGGTCGGCATCGAGCGCGCGATCCCCTTCAGCCCGCCGGCATAGCCCGGCGCCACATGCGCGTTGGCGGCGAGCATGGCGAGGCTGTCGGAGGGCGTGATGAACCGGCCGCGGCCGATGACAAGGTTGCGGTCGCCATCACCGTCCGAAGCTGCGCCGAAATCTGGAGCCTCCGGGCTCATCATAAGGTCCCAAAGCTCGCGCGCATGAACGAGATTGGGGTCGGGGTGGTGGCCGCCGAAGTCGGGCAGGGGGATAGCGTTACGGACGGTGCCCGCGGCAAACCCAAGCCTGTTCTCAAGCACTTCGCGCGCGTAAGGGCCCGTCACCGCGTGCATGGCGTCGAAGGCCATCGTCAGCCCGGCCGCCCGGATCGCCGCGAAGTCGAACAGCGTATCCATCAGGTCCGCCCAGGCCGTCACCGGGTCGATCACCTCGACGGTCATGTCGCCCAGCCGCGTCTCGCCCAGCGCATCGATGTCGGGCGCGGGCACGTCGACGATCAGGTAGCGCGTGATCGTCGATGTGGCCGCGACGATCGCGTCCGTGACGCTTTCGGGCGCGGGCCCGCCATTGGCGATGTTGTACTTGATCCCGAAATCTTGCGTGGGCCCGCCGGGATTGTGGCTCGCCGACAGGATCAGCCCGCCCACCGCGCCGCGCGACCGGATGATATGGCTGGCCGCGGGTGTCGACAGGATGCCGCCCTGTCCGACGATCACGCGCGCGAAGCCGTTCGCCGCCGCCATGCGGATCGCGACCGCGATCACCTCCCGGTTGAGGTAGCGCCCGTCGCCCCCGATCACGAGCGTGTCGCGCGTGGGCTCGACGTCGAACACCGACTGGATGAAGTTTTCCGCATAATGCGGCTGCTGGAAGACGCGGACCTTCTTGCGCAGGCCCGAGGTGCCGGGTTTCTGATCCAGAAAGGGCGTGGTCGCGACGGTCTGGATCATAGCAAGCTCCGGTAAAGGTCGGCATAGCGGCGGCCGCTACGGGCCCAGGAGAAGTCAGCGCGCATGCCGTTCTTCTGCAACGTGCACCAGGCGTCGCGGTCGGCATGCAGCGCCACCGCGCGCGCGATCGCGGAACCCAGCGAGGCATGGCTCGCCTCGTCATGCACGATGCCGGTCGCGACCCCGGCGGCGAGTGCGGCGGCATTGGCGTCGATGACGGTGTCGGCAAGCCCGCCGGTGCGCGCGACGACGGGAACGCAGCCATAAGCGAGCCCGTACAATTGGGTCAGCCCACACGGTTCGAAGCGCGACGGGATCAGGATCGCGTCGGCCCCGCCCTGGAGGAGGTGCGACAGCGGCTCGTCATAGCCGATCCGCACCCCGATCCGCCCGGGATGGCGCGCGGCGGCGTCGGTGAACGCGGCCTCCAGCTCGGCATCGCCCGATCCCAGCAACGCCAGCCGTCCACCCATCGCGACGAGGTCCCCCAGCAGCCAGGACAGCACGTCCATGCCCTTTTGCCAGGTCAGCCGGCTGATGACGGTG
>DASVUT010000673.1:0-2619 GCA_036386955.1 Sphingomonas sp.
ATTTCGTCTTCGAGTCCGCCTGCCGCACCGCGCACATCCTCGCCGATACGGTCGCGCTCGGCCTGATCTGGGCAATGGACCGGCCGCTCGTGCCCAGCCTCGCGCGCGATATCGTCGAGGAGATCAACGAAGCGTTCCGCAAGCTCACCCGCCTGGGCAACATCATGGGCGCGGTCGCCCGCTTCGATGGTGACCGCAACCCGGTCGACCAGCTCAAGCTCGGCAAGCTGCTGATCGGCTATCGCTACACCTTCGTGCCGCCCCTCGAAGCGCTCGGACTCGAGCAGGAGATCAGCGACGAATTCTTCGCCGACTTTGCCGCCCTCGTCGCCGGCGCCTGATCTCCCTCACCCCGTCACCAAAGGATCCGCGCCATGGCGTTCCCCAGCAAGCTCAAGCAGATGATGATGTTCAACGACGGCGACGCCTTCATCGGCGAAACCGTCGGCATCACGCCCCCGAAACTCGTGCGCAAGTTCGAGGACTATCGTGCCGGTGGCATGAGCCGCGCGGTGAAGGTCGACATGGGCGGCGAGCCGCTGGAGATGGAGGCCACCTATGGCGGCCCGATGCGCCCCGTTCTTCGCCAATATGGCATGCTCGGCCTGTCGGGCGTCCAGCAGCGCTTCGTCGGTTCGTTCCAGAACGACGACAGCGGCCTCCTCGATACGATCGAGATCGTCACGCGCGGCCGGCACGAGGAAATCGACATGGGCGAATGGAAGCCCGGCGAGGACACCGAGTTCAAGGTCAAGAGCCAGCTCAGCTACTTCAAGCTGACCTGGAACGGCGTCGTCGAGGTCGAGATCGACGTGCTGGGCATGATCGAGATCGTGGGCGGCGTCGATCTGATGGCCGGCCACCGCGCGGCCATGGGGCTCTGACGACATGAAGCTGCGACGTAGGCGCCGCCCCGGCGTCCTCGACCGTCCCCAACTTCCACGCTGATAGGAACCGCACGATGGACCACCAGAACGCAGCCGCGGGCACTCCCCGCTTCGCCTCTTTCACGCTTGATGCCCCTATCGTTGTCGGTACCGAGGTGGTGCACGAGGAAGGCACCACAATTCAAGTTCGCCGTCCCAACGCCGGCGAACTGCGCGGGATCGATATCTCCGCGACCATCAGCCGTTGCGATTTCGCGCAGATCGAAAAGCTCGCGCCGCGCATCACTCTACCGATCCTGCACCCGCATCACGTCGCGGCCATGGACCCGGCGGACTTCGTCCAGTTGGGCGGGGAGATCGTGGATTTTTTGCTGCCGAAGGCCGTGCGGCAGGCGGGCTCCCAGACCGAGTAGAGGAGATCATGGCCGACCTCGCCGAGTGCTGGGGTTGGGCGCTCCCGACGATGGATAACATGGAGCTGGCCGAGCTTGTCGCTTGGCGGACTCGCGCGCTCGCCCGCCGGCCGAAGGAACGCTGACCCATGGATCGCAACCTTCGCATCCGAATGCTTCTGGAAGCGGGCGACCGCGTCAGCCGACCTTTGCGCGACATTGCGGGAGGGTCGAGCCGCGCGGCACAAGCGATGCAGTCGGCACGCACCGGCTTGAAGCAGATCGAGCGCGCCCAGCGGGACATTGCTGGCTTCCGCACGCTCAAGACGGGCCTGCGCACGACAGAGCAGGCGATGCAGTCGGCACGCCAGCGTGCCAGCGCGCTCGGCCGCGAACTGGCCCAGACTGCCAACCCCACTCGCGCCATGACCCGCGAGTTCGCCAAGGCTCGTGCGGAAGCGCAGCGGCTGGAACGACAGCATCAGGCCGAGGGACGTCAGCTTGCCGCACTGCGTACACGGCTGCAGGCAGCAGGCATCGCCACCAACGCGCTTGCCCGCCACGAACGCGAGTTGCGCGCGGACGCCGCCCGTACCACCCGCACCTTGGAGGAACAGGAACGGCGTGTAGCCCGGTTGGCGGAGCGGAGCCGGCGGATGGCCGCTGCCCGCGAAGGGTTCACCAACATACAGGATCGCGCAGGCGGCCTCGCGACGGGTGGAGCTGCGGCCTTGGCCACCGGTGCCGCAGTGGCGGCGCCGCTGATCGGCGTCACCAAAAGCGCGATGGACCTCGAGGAAGGCATGGCGGGTGTGGCCAAGGTAACCGGCATGGCCGGGATTAAACTGGAGGGCATGAAGGACAAGCTCGTCGGATTGAGCACGACGATGCCAATGACGGCGGTCGAGTTGTCGCAAATCGCCGCCAAGGCCGGAGCGGCGGGCGTCGGCATGGACAAGTTCGGACGCGCGCTTCCGACCCAGGCCGAGGACCTGATCGCCTTTACGAAGACAGCGTCTCGCATGAGCATCGCCTTCGACATGGCGGCCGACGACGCTGGCGGAACAATGGCCAAGTGGCGTCAGGCGTTCAAGCTTTCACAGTCCGAAGTGGATGATCTCGGCGACCGCATCAACCTGCTGACCAACAAGTTCGGTGGAAACGCGGTCGCCGTCGCCGGCATCGTCACCCGCATCGGACCTCTTGGCAAGGTCGCCGGGATCACGGCACCTCACGTTTCCGCGCTCGCATCCTCCATGAGTTCCATCGGCGTCGAGGAGGAGATTGCTTCCACCGGCATCAAGAACCTGCTGCTTAATCTCACAAAGGGCACTGCGGCT
>DASVUT010000674.1:0-5047 GCA_036386955.1 Sphingomonas sp.
GCCCGCAATAATCGGACATCTTGTTGATATACGCGCCCGACGAGACATAGGGTTTGGAGCCGACCAGCCCGCCATCGCCGAACTGGCTCATGCCCAAGGTGTTGGGCAGTTCCACCCATTCATAGGCATCGACATAGACCTCCAGATACCATTGGTGGACCTGGGCCGGGTCGGCGCCGATCAGCAACGCGAAATTGCCCGTGACCATCAGCCGCTGGATGTGATGCGCGTGCGCGGTGTCGAGCGTTTGGCCGATCGATTGCGCCAGGCAATGCATGTCGGTGTCGCCCGTCCAGTACCAGCGCGGCAGTTGGCGATGGTGATCCAGGAAGTTGCAATCGACATAGCCCGGCCCTTCGCGCCAGTAGATGCCGCGCATATATTCGCGCCACCCCAGGATCTGGCGGACATAGCCTTCGACCGAGTTCAGCGGCGCGCGGCCGGCGCGGTAGGCAGCCTCGGCGCGGCGGCACAGGTCAAGAGGATCGAGCAGGCCGGAATTGATATAGGGGCTGAGGATCGAGTGCCACAGGTGGCGCTGTCCGGTCAGCATCGCGTCCTCGTACGCGCCGAAATCGGGCAAGGCATGCGCGAAAAAGGCGTCGGCTTGCGCGGCGGCGTCGGCGGCGGTCACCGCCCAGTCGAAGTCGTCGAGGTGGCCGGGATGATCGGCGAAGCGGTCGGCGACGAGCACGAGCACCTCGCGGGTGATCGCGTCGGGCGCGAAGGACAAAGGGCGCGGCATCAGCAGGTCGTTGGTCGCGGGCTTGCGGTTCTCCTTGTCGAAGTTCCAGCGGTCGCCGGTGGGCTTGTTCCCGTCCATCAGGATGCCCGTGCGCCGCCGCATCTCGCGGTAGAAGAACTCCATCGTCAGGCTCGGGCGATCCTTGGCCCAGGCGGTGAAATCGGCGTGGGCGGCGATGAAGCGGGTGTCGGGGCGGATGTGGACGGGTAGGCCGAACAGCGTCTCCCAGGCTTCCAGCATCGCCGCCACGCGCCACTCGCCTCCTTCAGTGACGACGATCCTGTCGGGGCCGTGCCGGGTCAGCGCGCGCGCGATCTCTCCGGTGAAGCTGCCGCTGTTGTCGGGGTCGTCGAGGCGGACGTAATCGACGCGCCAGCCCACCGCCTCCAGCGCGACGGCGTGGTGGCGCATGGCGGACAGGATATAGGCGATCTTCTGCTTGTGGTGACGGACATAGGTCGTCTCGTCGGCGACCTCCATCATCAGGAGGACCGTGTCCGCGGGATCGGCACCGTTCAACGCGGAGAGGTCGAGCGACAACTGGTCGCCAAGGATGGGGATGAGCGTGGTCACGGGGACGCACGTAGGTGCGGGCGCGAACAGGGCCAAGCCGGTGGTTACTTGGCGATGCGGCGTCGCTATATCGCAGGTCATGACACCGCAATTTCTGGGCCAAGCCAGCCCGCTGCCCACATCGCCCGAGCAAGCCGTGCTGGATTATGTCCCGAACCCGCGTGCGGGCGCGCTATACCTCGTCCGCTTCGCCGTGCCCGAGTTTACCTCGCTATGCCCGGTCACGAGCCAACCCGATTTCGCGCATCTGGTGATCGATTATGCGCCGGGCGACACGATCGTCGAATCCAAATCCTTGAAGCTGTTCCTGGGCAGTTTCCGCAACCATCAAGCGTTTCACGAAGACTGCACGGTCGGGATCGGCGAGCGGCTGTTCGCCGAAATGCAGCCGCGCTGGCTGCGGATCGGGGGCTATTGGTATCCGCGCGGCGGCATCCCGATCGACGTGTTCTGGCAGTCGGGTGCTCCGCCCGAAGGATTGTGGCTGCCCGATCAGGGCGTTCCGTCGTATCGGGGGCGCGGTTGATCGCGATCAATCGCGCCTGCGCGTGCTGCACCGCAATATATATGCAACCTTCGGCCCCAATCTACGTTAAACTCGTCGACGCAGCGCCCATGTAAGGCTTTGCCGCAGACGCGAAGGAACGAGATGACCCGCAGGGTGGACGATGAAGTGACGCGGATCGCGCTGATCGGCAACTTCCTGCCCCGCCAATGCGGCCTTGCGACCTTTACGACCGACACGTTCAATGCCCTTCGCGACCGTTTCCCGGATGTGGCCGTCGATGTCTATGCGATGGACGACCACCCCGGACGGTATGATTACCCGCCCGCCGTCACGCGCGCCATCGATCAGAGGAACCTGTCCGATTACGTCGCCGCCGCGCGCGCGATCGATGACAGCGGGGCGCAGGCGATCTGGGTTCAGCACGAATATGGCATCTATGGCGGGTCCGCGGGCGATTACCTGCTGACGCTCCTCGACCGGACGACGTTGCCGGTGATCGTCACGCTGCACACGGTGCTGGAAAAGCCGAACGCCGATGAGCGCCGCGTGCTGGAAGGGCTGTTGCGGCGATCGGCGCGGGTCGTGGTGATGGCGGAGAAGGGTCGCGAGATCCTGACGCGCGTTTATGCCGGCAATCCACGCCAGGTGGTGATGATCCCGCACGGCGTGCCCGATCGCGCGCTGATCGACCCGGCGACGCTGAAGGACCGGTTCGGCTGGGGCGGGCGCGAGGTCGTGCTGACCTTTGGCCTGCTGGCGCCGAACAAGGGGATCGAGACGGTCATCGCCAGCCTGCCGCAGGTCGTCGCCCGGCATCCGAACTTGTTGTACGTGGTGCTCGGTGCGACCCACCCGAATCTCGTCGCCCATGAGGGCGAGGCATATCGCGAGCGTTTGAAGGCGCTGGCGGAGGACAAGGGCGTCGCCGACAATGTCGCCTTCATCGACGGGTTCGTCGAGCATGAGGCGCTGCTGGACCAGCTTCAGGCGGCGGACATCTATGTCACGCCGTATCTGAACCCGGCGCAGATCACGAGCGGGACGCTGTCCTATGCGGTCGGTGTCGGCAAGCCGGTGATTTCCACGCCCTATGTCCATGCGACTGAAATCCTGGCCGATGATCACGGCGTGCTGGTCGGGTTCGATGACGCACAAGGGTTCGCGCGTGAGATCGACCGGCTGCTTGGCAACGACGCCGATCGGCTGGCGCTGTCGGCGCGTGCCTATGGCCGTGGGCGGACCATGATCTGGGCGCGGCTGGCCGAGGCTTCGCTGGCCGAGGTGCGCGCGGCGATTGCGGCCAAGCCGCGGCGACTGGCGCAGGCGCTGCCATCGATGACCCCGCTGATGCCCGATCTGGCCGCGGTCGAGCGGATGAGCGACGCGACGGGGATGTTGCAGCATTCGATCTATTCGGTGCCCGACCGTCGCCATGGCTATTGCATCGACGACAATGCCCGTGCGCTGATGCTGATGAGCGCAATGCCCGACGTCGACGCGGTGACGCGCGACAAGTGGATGACCGTGTACGGCGCGTTCGTGCAATATGCCTGGAACCCCGATCGGCGGCGCTTCCGCAACTTCATGCGATTCGACCGGACATGGTGCGAGGACGAAGGGTCGGAGGATTCGAACGGCCGCGCTCTATGGGCGCTGGGTGTCACCGCGCGCGACGCACAGGCGGGCAAGCACCGCGACTGGGCGATCAACCTGTTTGATTCGACCGGCAGCATGGCGTTCGATCTGCAATCGCTCCGCGCGCAATCCTTCGCGATGCTGGGGGCCGCGGCGATGCTGGAGGCGCGGCCGGGACATGATCTGTCGCTGTCGATCCTGAAGCGGTTTCCCGACGTTCACCTGGACCTGCTGGCCGAAGCGCGGCGGCCGGAGTGGCAATGGTTCGAAATCGTGCTGGCGTACGACAATGCCAGGCTGCCCCAGGCGCTGATCGCCGCTGGGCATGCGCTGGGGCGCAAGGATCTGGTCGACTGCGGATTGGCGACGCTGGATTGGATCGTGGCGCGGCAGACCTCCCCGGAAGGTAGGTTCCGCGCGGTGGGTACCGAAAGCTTCGGACGGGCCTATACCGCGCCGCTGGTGTTCGATCAGCAGCCGCTGGAGGCACAGGCGACGGTGGATGCGTGCATCACCGCGTGGCAGGTGACCAAGGACGAGCGCTGGGTGGCCGAGGCGATGCGCGCCTATAACTGGTTCCTGGGGGCAAACGACCTCGACCTGCCGCTGGCGAGCACCGGCGACGGCGGGTGTTTCGACGGGCTGATGCCGACCGGGCTCAACCGGAACCAGGGGGCGGAATCGATCCTGGCGCTCCAACTGGCCAATTGTGCGATATCCGGGCTTTCCCAGGCGGCGAAAACCGTGGCAGGGGCAACACGCACCGCGGCCTGATCGGGCGGCGGGCATGATGTAAGCCCGGAGCCGCACGATGGACCTGTTCAACCACCGGCTGCGGCTGCATGCCGATCCTTCGCGCGTCGTGGTTCGCCCGTTCCATATCCAATGGACCGCGCAGAACGGCGCGCCCAGCCGGACCGAGCGGCTGGTGCGCGAGGTGCTGGAGATGTCGGCGGCCGAGGCGCGCGAGCAGTTGGAAGCCGTCCTCAAGGACTTCGAGGCGCGCCATTGGCAGACCCGGCGGGTGTTCATGACCCGGTATGACGAGATCGCCGAGCTGCTGAGCCTCGACGGGACCGAGATCGGGGACGAGAAGCGCCAGTTGATCGGGGCCTATTTTTGTCACGAATATAGCTATGCCGCCGCGGCGCTGATGAACCCCAGCGCGGTGCCGCATTTCGACCAGACGGGCATGCCGCCGGGATCGCAGCGCATCCTGATGTCGATGCGCGCAGTCGGGGAGGGGCATATTTCCTCCGTGGCGTTCCGCGAGGGCATCATCACCGGGCAGAACCAGCTGAAGCTCGCGCCCGAGCCGCCCTTCGCGACCGCCACCGACGCGGTGGGATCGGGCGAGCTGGAGATGCCCGAGGGGCCTGTGACGGTCTATCGCCACCGCGATTCGACGCTGTCGGGCACCGTCATTTTCCCGATCACCCGCGCCCAATCCAAGGGGCTGGAGGATTTGCGGCTGGTGCATTTCTTGCACGACGACGGCACGGCGGAATGGATCGGGACCTATACCGCGTACAACGGCAGCGCGATCCAATCCGAACTGATGCGGACGCGCGATTTTCGCGCGTTCG
>DASVUT010000675.1:0-3105 GCA_036386955.1 Sphingomonas sp.
CTCGCCTGATCGGCGCGCGCCTGAACCAGGCCGTTCTGCGCCGACAGCAGCGAGAGTTCCTGTTGCTGCAGCGTCGTGAAATCGGTCAGTCCCGACCGGTACTGGCTGCGCGAAAGCTGCGCCGACGCGGTCGCCGCCTCGAACGCGATCCGGAACTCGGCCTCCCGCAGACGTGCCGAATCGAGCGCGACGATGGCGTTCTCGACATCCTCCAGCGCCAGCAGCACGGTGCCACGATAGGATGCGAGCGCGGCGTCGGTCGCGGCCTCGGCACTGCGCACCTGGCTGCGCAGCCGGCCGCCGTTGAAGATCGCCTGCGTCAGCCCGGCGAACAACCCGCCGGTGATCGCGTCGCCGATGGTGCCGAGGCTGACCGCATTGGTATCGATACTCCCCCCGATGGCGAGTGCAGGATAAAGCGCGGCCTTGGCGACGCCGATCTGCGCGGTAGCCGATGCCAGCGCACGTTCGGCCGCCAGAATGTCCGGGCGTTGACGCAATGTATCGGCCGGGATGCCGACGCCGATCGCCGCCGGGCCGGTCGGGATCGGACGGGGCGCCGCCAAAAGCGGCTTGAGCGCGCCGGGCGCTTGCGCGGTCAGCACGCCCAATCGCGACACCGCGGCGTTATACTGCTGCTCGAGCTGCGGGATGGTCGCGGCGGTCTGCGCACGTTGCGAGCGCGCCTGTTCGACATCGACCGAGCTGACCAGCCCGGCCTGGACGCGAAACCCGGCGATCTCCAGATTGTCATCCTGCAAGGCCAGGCTGGCGCGCGCATTGCCGAGCTGCGCCTGGAGCGCCCGGGCCAAAACGTAATTGCGCGCGGTCTCGCTCTGCACCGACAGCACCACGCCGGCATAGTCATAGGCGGCCGCCGCTTCCTGCGCGCGCGTCGCCTCCACCGTGCGGCGGACTTCGCCGAACAGCCCGACCTGATATTGGGCGTCGAGCCCGATCGAATAGCTGCTGCCCCCGCCCGTACTCACGGTCGTGATCGAACCGTCGGGCAATTGCACATTGCGCGACCCGCCGACCAGGTTCGTGAACCGGTTATACCCCGTCGATACGCCGACATTGGGGAGCAGGCTCGCGCGGCTCTGCACGAGCGACTCGCGCGCCTGCCGCAACCGCGCAACCGCTTGCGCCACATCGGTGTTCGAACCGGCCGCTTGCTCGACCAACTGCCCCAGCACCGGATCGTCGAACCGCTGCCACCAGCGCGTCAGATCTTCGCGCGTAGCCGCGGCGGGGACCGAATAGGTGTCAGGCACGCCCAGTTCGGTCGCAGTGCGCGGGCGATAGTCCGGCCCGACGGTACATCCGGCAAGCAGGACGGGCACGAGAAGGAGGGCGCGCGACATGGTGTAGCAGATGGCCGCTACACCTCGCCCCGTCCAGCGTTACTGTGTCGCAGTTTGTCGCACGCTATTCGAGTTCGAGGATCACCTGATCGACCGCCAGACTGTCGCCGGCCTTTGCCTCCACCGTCGTGACCACGCCCGATTTGCCGGCGCGCAGGATGTTCTCCATCTTCATCGCCTCGACCACCGCGAGTGGCTGCCCCAGTTCGACCCTGTCGCCAAGCGCCACATCGAGCCGCACGAGCAATCCCGGCATGGGTGCCAGCAGGAACCGCGACAGGTCGGGCGGCACCTTGTCGATCAGATGCGCCGCATAGGGCGCGACGCGGGCGGGCAGGACGCGGGCGATATGGCTCGCGCCGCGCGTCGTGAGGCGGAACCCGCCTTGCATCCGCGCGATGCGCACCGCCAACTGTCCGACGTCGGTATCCACCTCCACCATCCGGTCGCCGGGGGTATATTCCATCGCGAGGTCGATCGGCTCTCCATCGACAATCAGCGCGTCGCCCGCGATCAGCACCTGGTGCGATGCATCCCCGATCCGCACGACCCACTCGCCCGGGGGCTGCAGACGCCGCCCGAGTTGTCCGTCGATCCGCCGCGCACGATCGGCCTGTGCCGTCGCCGCGAAGGCCGCCACTGCGGCCAGCGTGCGGAGCAGTTCGGGGCTGGCCGGCGCGCCCTTGAACCCTTCCGGATACTCCTCCGCGATCAGCCCGGTCGTCATGTCCCCGCTGCGGAACCGCGGCAACTGCATCAGCGCGGACAGGAAATCGAGATTGGTCCCCGGCCCTTCGATCTCGAACGCATCGAGCGCCGCGATCTGCGCATCGATCGCGGCTTCGCGAGTCGGGGCCCAGGTGATCAGCTTGGCGATCATAGGATCATAGAACATCGACACCTCACCGCCCTCGATGACACCGTCGTCGACGCGGATCAGAGTGTCACCGTGCTCCTGCGAAGGCAGGAGCCCAGAGTCGCGAGAGTCGCCAGAGCCGTCGCCCGAAGCCTGGGCTCCTGCCTGCGCAGGAGCACGGGATGCCACCGGCGGATTATACCGCACCAACCGCCCGATGCTCGGCAGGAACCCGCGATACGGATCCTCGGCATAGACCCGGTTTTCCACCGACCAGCCGTCCAGCCGCACCTCGTCCTGAGTCAGCGGCAGGGGCTCGCCCGCCGCCACCCGGATCATCAGTTCGACCAGATCGAGCCCCGTTACGCATTCGGTGACCGGATGCTCGACCTGCAGCCGGGTGTTCATCTCGAGGAAGTAGAAGCTCTCGCCCGTCGGGTCCGCACCCGACACGATCAGCTCGACCGTGCCGGCGCTGAAGTAACCCACCGCGCGCGCCAGTGCGACCGCCTGTTCGCCCATCGCACGGCGCATCTTGGGCGTGACGAAGGGTGACGGCGCTTCCTCGACCACCTTCTGGTGGCGGCGCTGCACCGAACATTCGCGCTCGTTCAAATACAAGATGTTGCCGTGCTGATCGCCCATCAGCTGGATCTCGATATGGCGCGGGGATTCGATGAACTTCTCGATGAACACGCGGTCGTCGCCGAACGACGCCAATCCTTCGCGCTTGGTCGCCTCGAAACCATCGCGCACGTCGGTCTCGTTCCAGGCGAGCCGCATCCCCTTGCCGCCGCCGCCGGCCGAGGCTTTCATCATGATCGGGTAGCCGATGTCGGAAGCGATCCGCACCGCATCCTCGGTGGTGGCGATATCGCCGAGGAA
>DASVUT010000676.1:0-9337 GCA_036386955.1 Sphingomonas sp.
CGAACAGGCCGAACAGGGCGTCGATTACTTTACCATCCACGCCGGTGTCCGCCTGCCCTACATCCCCCTGACCGCAAGCCGCGTCACCGGCATCGTCAGCCGTGGCGGCTCGATCATGGCGAAATGGTGCCTCAGCCACCACAAGGAGAGCTTCCTCTACGAACGCTTCGACGAGATCACCGAGATCATGAAGGCCTACGACATCGCCTATTCGCTGGGCGACGGCCTGCGCCCCGGCAGCATCGCCGACGCCAATGACGAAGCGCAGTTCGCCGAGCTCTACACGCTGGGCGAGCTCACCCACCGCGCCTGGGCGCAGGACGTGCAGGTGATGATCGAGGGCCCCGGCCATGTGCCGATGCACAAGATCAAGGAGAATATGGAAAAGCAGCTCCAGGTCTGCGGAGAGGCGCCCTTCTATACGCTGGGGCCGCTCACCACCGACATCGCGCCCGGATACGACCACATCACCAGCGGCATCGGCGCCGCGATGATCGGTTGGTACGGCACCGCGATGCTCTGCTACGTCACGCCCAAGGAGCATCTCGGCCTCCCCGACCGCGACGACGTGAAGACCGGCGTCGTCACCTACAAGCTCGCCGCCCACGCCGCCGACCTCGCCAAAGGCCACCCCGCCGCCCAGATGCGCGACGACGCGCTGAGCCGCGCGAGGTTCGAGTTCCGGTGGCGCGACCAGTTCAACCTGAGCCTGGACCCGGATACGGCGGAGTCGTTCCACGACCAGACCCTGCCGGCGGAGGGCGCGAAGACCGCCCACTTCTGCTCGATGTGCGGGCCCAAGTTTTGCTCGATGAAGATCACGCAGGAGGTGCGCGACTTCGCCGCGAAGCAGAATGCGCCGGTGGAGACGTTCGTCGCGGCGGAGGAGGCTGAGGCCGGGATGGCAGGGATGAGTGAGCGCTACCGTGCTGGCGGCGATCTCTACATGAAGCCAACGGGCACTTGAACAAGCGCTGCTTAGACGCTAGTGTTCGTGATCTGTTCACGGAGGGTGGCGGTGCAAGCGCAATCGTTCGGCGATCGACACACCGTTCGAAAACTTGAGACGGTTCAGCGGTATCTGCAAGCGTATGCGACTGCGCTTAAGAACCAACCATTTAAGCTCCTGTACGTTGACGCCTGTGCCGGTTCCGGCTCGTCGGTGCCAAAAGCCGCGTTGGAGCAGCAACACTCAAGTCAGGTGCCGTTAGATGGGTTTGCATCACCTGTCCTCGATACTGACGAGATCATCGTCGGATCAGCGATCAGAGCACTTAGCGTAAGTCCCTCCTTCCATAAATATCTCTTAAACGATGTCAAACAAGCAAACGTCGACGCGCTGCGAAGGGCTATTCGTGACGACTTTTCCCACTTATCCGACAGGGTCGAGCTCACCAAGCTAGATGCTAATGATATGCTTACGACGCTCTGCGCGTCACACGACTGGAGAGAGACACGTGCCGTAGTCTTTCTTGATCCGTTCGGCTTACAAATAAATTACGAGACTCTCGAGCGCTTAGGAAAAACCTGTGCGGTTGACCTCTGGTATCTTGTGCCTGTTTTTGCGATGTATCGTCAGGTATCGGGTGATGGTCAGATCAATCTGGATGGCGGGCCGCGAGTAGATGCTGCGTTGGGCACAACTGCCTGGCGAGATGTGGCGGTAGTCGAAGAGACATCGACCGACCTGTTCAACCAACTTCAGTTTCGTTCGAGACGTGCGGTCGATATCGCTTGGTTCGAGAAGGTGGCTAAAGAGCGTTTGGCTGCTGCATTCGGAGGACGTGTTTTGAAGGAGGCGCTACCTTTAGGGCGCAACGGCATACAAGAGTTTTCGTTGATGTTTGCGTGGGCCAATCCAGCAGAGAAAGCGAAATTGGCAGCTACTCTCGCAAGGGCGGTTTTGGCATAATGGCCGGTATCTCAGAAATTGAGTGGACCGACGTAACGTGGAACCCTGTCGCGGGATGCACCATTGCGTCTAGTGGATGCTCGAATTGTTACGCCATGCGGATGGCAGCTCGATTGCAGGCAATGGGACATCCAAAGTATCGCGATACAACTCGGAAAAGCGGCGATCGATACGTTTGGACGGGTCGCGTCAATGTAGATGAGTCCAGCCTCTTTGCTCCGCTAGAATGGCGTAAGCCAAAGCGCATTTTCGTCAATTCAATGTCCGACCTCTTTCACTCCGATGTTTCTGACGCTTTCATACAGCGTGTTTGGGAAGTGATGGCTGAATGCTCCCAGCATCATTTTCAGGTGCTTACAAAGCGTCCAGATCGCATGGCTCAGCTATTCGCAGCGGACAAGATTGAGGTATTGTCAAACGCATGGATCGGCACGTCCATCGAAAACAATGAGGTAGTCGATCGCGTTCGCCATCTGACTGCAATCAATGATGCGACGTTGTTCGTTTCGTTCGAACCTCTGATCGGAAAGATCGAAGATATCGATCTGCGTGGGGTTCACTGGGCGATTGTCGGGGGAGAGTCCGGGCCGCGTGCGCGCCCCATGCAGGAGGATTGGGTCGAGCGGCTTTACGAGATTTGCCGTCGCGACGACGTGGCGTTCTTTTTCAAGCAGTGGGGTGGTCGGAATAAAAAGGCAGCGGGCAGGCAGCTACACGGACGGACTTATGACGAGTATCCTCTCGAACTGGAGCCATAGGGCCTGACTTGCCCCACCTCGCTCACATCGCCCTCCTAGTCCGCGACCATGACGAAGCGCTCGCCTTCTACGTCGGCAAGCTCGGCTTTACGCTCGTCGAGGACACGGAGCAGCCCGAGCAGAACAAGCGCTGGGTCACCATCCGCCCGCCCGGCGCGCCCGAGCACGCCACCACCATCCTCCTCGCCCGCGCCGCGACCCCTGAGCAGGCGGCGTTCGTCGGCAATCAGGCGGGCGGCCGCGTGCTCCTCTTCCTCGCCACCGACGACTTCACGCGCGACCACGCGGCCTTCACCGCCGCCGGCGGGACCTGGGTCCGCCCGCCCGCGACCCACGAATACGGCACCGTCGCGGTATTCGCCGACCTCTACGGCAATCGGTGGGACCTCGTGCAGTTCGCCGAGCGCGGCTGACCCGCCGCTACTTCCGCAGCCATTTCGACGCCGAATCGGTGATCCGCTGCTTGCCGTCCTTCATCCCCTCCCACGCCGCCGCACCAAAGGCATAGCGGCTCGACGGCACGGCATCGCCATCGCCGGTCTGGTCCAGCGTCTGGTGGACGGCGCGGCGGACGCGGCGGGCGTGCTGCTGCTTCCACGGCTTGTCGGTGGTCGCGGTCGTCCAGCCGGTGAACGGCGAGGTCTTGCGGCTCCGGCTCATGCCGCCACTTCCACGACCCACGGGTTCTTCGCCGCCTTGGCCGTGACCTCGGGCTCGGCCTCGATCACCTTCAGATAGGCGCGCACCGCGGGCGGCGGCATGTAACGGCCGATCTCATACTGGCGGATATTGGCGAGCGGGATGCCATAGGTGGTGGCGAAGCCCTCCTGACTCATCCCCAGCCGATTGCGCAGCCGCCGGATGCGACGCCCCATCAGCCCGCGCTCCAGCCCGGCGACGCTGACCGGAAAGTCCTCGGGATCATCCGGATCCGCCGGAATCGCGATCATGATTTCCTTGTTCTCGCGCATCGCTTCACTGCCCAGACCTGACGCAACCAGGAACGACAATGATCTGGTCGTTTGCCCTCCCAATCAACGTGAACAAGGTCCGTTGTGACGCGACTAGCGCCGGACGTGCCCGGGACGGCAACACCTCCCGTTCGTGCTGAGCTTGTCGAAGCACCGCCCTTCCTGCGCCGCGCTCACGAAAACCGCACTTCGACAAGCGCAGGGCGAACGGCGAAGGCCAGTCAAGCGAAGTCGAGGCGGTCAGCTACCCCCGCCGATCCGATACGGCCCCTCCCGCACCGCCATTGCCGCGCCCTTCCAGGACAGCCGCACCGCGCCCTCGGCGACCAGCGCATCGACCGCCGCATGCACCCCCGCCATCTCGCCGCGCCAGTCCTCCCGCCCCGCCGCCGCCGCGATCACCCGCGCCACTTCGCTCGGACATACCGTCGCGCCCGGCGCGCGGCGGCCGAGCAGGGTCAGCGTAACGGTGCGGGCGTCTGGCTCCGAGTGCTGGCCAGTCGACGCCGAACTCATGACGATACCGGCACCGCGCCACCTCCTGCGAGAACGTGACAGGCTATACGGCGCCACCGCCCCCATCAACGCCCACCGGATATCGCGCGAAACCCGCTGTCCTACACGCGCCCGATCTGTTTCAGACTCGCCGATGGCACATTCATCCGAGTCCCGGCGCTCCGAAGCCGCCCGCCCAGCCCCGTCGCTCCGCGCTGCCGAGCCGGACACGCTGCGACCCAGCCTCGCGCCCGAGGATCCGCTCGCGACCGTCGCGCGCGCGCCGCAGCTCCCGCAACTCACATGGTGCGACGATGAAGACCCGCCCGAGCCCATCCCCTACGACCCGGCCGACTATCGCTGGGTGCCCGTCCGACGCAAGCCGCGGCTCGACGGCTGGACCGAGGAGAAGCAGCGCCGCTTCATCGAAACGCTCGCCGATACCGGGCTCGTTGGCGACGCGGCCAAGGCGGTCGGCATGTCGCGCGAGACCGCTTATCGCCTGCGCCGCTCGCCGCACGGCACGGCCTTCGCGCGCGCTTGGGATACGGCGCGGCGCCATGCCGGCGGGCTGATCGAGGACATCGCGTTCGAACGCGCGATCCAGGGCGTCGAGCATGAGGTCTACAACGACCGTGGCGAGGTCGTCGGTGCGCGCCTCGTCCACGATAACCGCCTGCTCAAATATCTGCTCAGCCACCTGAAGCCCGAAACCTACGGGAACCGGGCCACCGCCGATCCGCCAGCGCCCGCCGCGCCCGCGCCCCTACTGGAGAACGCCCTACGCGCGATGGAGCCGGCGCTCCCCGCGCCAGCGGAGGCGATGATGACGCCCGAGGATCTCAACGACGCGCTGGTCCTGGCCGAGGTGGCCGACGGCGTCCTGCCGCGCTTCCTGACGGAACAACGTCCGCCGAAATCGGCTGCCCAGCTCAAGGCCGATGCCGCGGCGGAACGCACCGCTCGCGGGGCCGCCGCGGCCGCCAAGCGCAAGGCGGGTGGGACGCTGACCGAGGAGGAGTTCGCCGACGAATGCTATTTCGATGATCCGATCAGCAATGCGCGCCGCCGCCGACGACCGCGATAGTGTGACCCGAGTGTGACCTTTGCGGCCCGGCCCGGCCCAGCGACAGGCAGGCCGGGCCCACCGTCTCACATCGCGTTGGCGACCTGGTTCTCGATCCGCGCGTCGTCGTTGTCGTCCGCCTTTTCGGCCGCGTCCTCGCCCATCTCGCGGACGTTGTCCGCCTGGTCCTCCAGCTGGTCCTCGACCTGGCCGTTGGCGGTCTGATCGGCGGCGTCGTCCAGCGCGTCGGCGCGGGTTTCGGTCATCGCCTCGATATTGTCGGCCGCCTTGTCGTCGGCATTGCCGCCGCACGCCGCCAGCATCAGCGCCGCCGTCAGGCCGGCGGCCTTGAGCATGGTCTTCATCGATCGGGTCCCCTTGTTGCCGCGGCGCGCCATTGCTGGCGCGTCGCAGGAGAACAATGGTCGAACCCCCATGCCGGTTCCCGTGGCGGCTCGCGGCCGCGCCGCCCTCAGCTCTTCAGATTGACCATCTGGACGGGCTTGTCCTTGGTCGATGCGTTGGCGGCGATCGTCTTGACCTTTTCCGCCTTGGGCTTGCGCGTTTCGCGGTTCGGCTTCTTCTGGCCCTTTGCCATGATGGCCTCCTCTTGCAGATGGGGCGGGATGCCCGTGGCGGCTATAGCGCACAACGCACGCACAAGCTCCCCCGGATCAGAACGCGCCGGGCACCTCGCGCTGCACGGTGGTCGGTGCCTCGGGCGTCAGCAGCAGCCGGCGTCCGCCCGCCGACGCGGTACGCACCTCGTCCGCCGCGATCCGCGTGCAGCTCCGCCCGGCGAGGAAGTCGATCGCGGCGCGCGTCGATGCTTCGCGCGGGTCGCCCAGCGGGAACGCGATGTCGTCGCCCGCCTGGCACGTCACCGGAACCGTGGTCGCCAGCCCATCGAAATACGCGCCCTGCCGATCGGCATTCTGCGTCGAGAAGGCGACCACGCGCAGCCGGTCGTCGCACGCCGGCTGGTCGAGCGCGATCTGCCCCACGGGCTTGCCGAACGTGTTGGTCCCGATCAGCGCCATGTTGGTGCGCAGATACGGCACGAACGCGTTGATCACGAGCTCGCTGGCCGAGGCGCTCGCACCGGTCCCGATGAACGCGATCCGCGTCGGGGCGATCGATTGCGGCTGCGGCGCGAAGAAGTCGGTCTCGTTGTTCGACGCCTTTTCAGGCCGGAACGCGGTGAAGCTGAACACGTCCGACGTCGACCGGTTCGCGCCCAGCAGATCGCCCATCAGCTCCGCCGTCGATACCAGCCCGCCGCCATTGTAGCGAAAATCCACCACCACGTTGGTGATGCCGTTGCTGCGGAAATTGGCGAACGCCTGACGCAGCGCCGGATCGGCGGTGGAGATGAAGGTGCGCAGGTTCAGATACCCGTAACGCTGCCCGCCATCCTCGATGATCTTCGCGCCGTAGCGCGACGACACCGGCGTCAGCGCGAAGTCGGCCTTGGCGACGCTCACATCGCGCGTGCCGCTGGCGTCCACCACGCGCAGGAAGCGCGTCGTGCCGGCGGTGTTCGGCCCCAGCGCGGCGCTCAGCCCGGCATTGCCCTCGGCGGCCAGGATCGCGCTGACGGTGCGGATGTTCGCCGCGCTCGTGCCGACCCCGGTGATCTCCGCCCCGCGGTCGATCCCGGCATTCAGCGCCGGCGCGCCTTCGAAGCTTTCGGTCACGAACAGGCGGTTATTGCTCAGTGCGATGCGGAACCCGAAGCCCGCGCTCGACCCCGACTGGAAGAACGCATTCTCCTCGGCGATCGACGTGACATAGGTGAAGAACCGGTCACGCCGCTGCCCGCGCGCCGTGGCGGTCAGCGCGTCGACATAGGTGTCGACGCTGGTGAAGGGCATGGGGTCGAGGCTGGTCGGCAGCGTTTCGGGAAACAGATACCATTCGCGCAACTGCGCCGCCGCCCAGTCCTGTCGCGCGCGCAGGGTGCAGGGGCCCGAAGCGACCGGCGTGGGCGTGGGGTTCCCCGCGACGGGCGGCGGCGTCGAGCCGAACGTCCCTCCATTACCGCCGTCATCGCCACCACACCCGGCCAGCAAGGCCACCAGGCTGACCCACACGCTCGTGCGCCGCATCTTTCGCTGCATCATGCAAACCATCTACCTGAAAAATCTCGCTTTGTCAGGGGGGGCGTGGGGGACGGATTTCCTTGGGCGTGCCGCATGTTACCCCAACGCACGAACGGCGACGGCTCCGATGGAGAAGCCGCCGCCGTTCATGGTTCGCACACTCCGTTCGACCGAGACGATCGAACGGCGCGGTTCAGGCCGCAGCCTGCTCCTGCGGCAGTGCCGCCCCTTTGACGTCGCTCAGGGCATGCTTGGCCTGGGCGATGATCGCAGAGAACGCTTCGCCCTCGTGCATCGCGATGTCGGCCAGGACCTTCCGGTCCAATTCGACACCTGCCAGCTTCAGCCCGTGCATGAACTGGCTGTAGGTCAGCCCTTCGGCGCGGACGCCGGCGTTGATGCGCTGGATCCACAGGCCGCGGAACGTCCGCTTCTTAACCTTGCGATCGCGATACGCGTACTGGCCGGCCTTTTCGACCGCCTGCCGCGCGATGCGGATGGTGTTCTTGCGACGGCCATAATAGCCCTTCGCCTGTTCCAGGATATTCTTGTGCTTGGCGCGGGTGGTTACACCCCGTTTGACGCGTGCCATCTATCTAGTCCTTTCCGCTCAGCCGAGACCGTAGGGGGCCCAGGCCTTCACCGCGGCGGTGTCGGCCTTCGACAGCAGCTTCGTGCCGCGATTCTGGCGGATATACTTGCCGTTGTGGTGCAACAGGCGGTGGCGCTTGCCGGCGACGCCGTGCTTCAACAGGCCGGTGGCGGTGAGCTTGAAGCGTTTCTTGACGCCGCTCTTGGTCTTGAGCTTGGGCATTTTCGTCCTTTCAATTGGAGCAGGCTCGAACAACCGCGGCAGCCCACACTGGCCGGGTCATCGTCAAGCGCCTCGCTCGTTAAGCGGGCCCCTTACGCGGGCGATCCGGCGATTGCAACCGATGCGGAACCGAAACGGCTGCGATGCGCTTGGGTCCCGATGGACATGGCGGCCCAGCGTATTCAGGAGCCCGCGACCTCCGCCGCGAAGCGCGCGCGGTGGCGGCGCATCGTCCGCAATGTCGTGCTCGGCATCGCAGGCGCGATCTTTGCCGTCTGGCTGGTGCTCTACATCACCAAGGGTCGATTCCTGAAAGGGCCGTTCCAGACGATCGTGTCGCGGATGACCAACCGCCCCGTGACCGTGCGCGGTGATTTCCAGCTCTACTTCGCGCCCTTCGACATCAAGTTCCGTGCGGGCGGGATGACGATCGGCAATCCCGCTTGGGCAACCCGGCGCAACCTGTTCGAGGCGCAACTGATTGACACCCGCATCGCGCCTTTGTCGCTGCTGTGGGGCAAGCGCCGGGTCAAGACGCTGCTGCTCGACCGCGCCGCGTTCGACCTGGAATGGTCGCCCGACCACCGCACCAACAGCTGGACCTTTTCCGAGAAAAAGGGCGAGCCGCTCGATTTCCCGCGCATCGACCGCGCGATCGTTCAGGGCACGACGCTGCGCTACCGCGATCCGCGGATGCAATTGCTCGCGGACCTGCAATTCGAGCCGATCCGTGCCGATACGCGCAAAGGGATCGGCGATGCGGTCGCACTGTCGGGCACGGGCCGCGTGCGTCGGACACCGTTCACGGTCACCGCTCAGCTTCTGTCGCCCAACGAAACGGTGGCGCAGGGGCGCAATCAGCTGACGGCGCAGATGCGCGCGGCCAACAACATCATCGACATATCGGGCACGTTGCCCAGCCTGGCCGATATCGAGGATGTTCCGCTCAAGGTCCGCTCACGCGGGCGCAACATGGCCGAACTGCTCGCGATCATCGATGTGGCGATTCCCAATACGCGGCGTTACCGCGTGAGCGGGCAGATGGTGAAGAGCGGCAACGAATATCGCTTCACCCGCCTGGTCGGCACCGCCGGCGACAGCGACCTCGCCGGTCGCCTCACCATTCGCAATGCCGAGCGCATTCATCTCGATTCGGTGTTGACGACGCGCAAGCTCGACATCGTCGATGCCGCACCTTTCATCGGCTTCAACCCCGATA
>DASVUT010000677.1:0-6204 GCA_036386955.1 Sphingomonas sp.
GGCGCGGAGCTCGCGCAGGCGCGCACGGTCGGCATCACTCGCCATCCGCCGCCAGTCGACCGCGTCCTGCGCCCTCGCCGGGACCGCGGCCACCAGCAGCAGGAGCGCCAGTGCCCTCATGCCGCCGTCCACCCGCCGTCCATCGACAGGTTCGCCCCCGTGATCGCCGCCGCTTCGTCACGGCACAGGAACAGCGCCAGCGCGGCAACCTGTTCGGGCGTCACGAACTCCTTGGTCGGTTGCGCGGCGAGCAGCACGTCGTGCATTACCTGTTCGCGCGTCAGCCCGCGCGCCCGCATCGTATCGGGGATCTGGTTCTCCACCAGCGGCGTCCAGACATAGCCCGGCGACAGGCAGTTGACCGTGATCCCGTGCGTCGCGGTTTCCAGCGCCACCGTCTTGGTCAGCCCGGCGACACCGTGCTTGGCGGCGACATAGGCGGACTTGTTGGGACTCGCGACCAGGCTGTGCGCCGAGGCGGTGGTGATGATCCGGCCCCAGCGTTTCGCCTTCATGTGCGGCACCGCGGCGCGCATCAGGTGCCAGACCGCGGCCAGGTTGATCTGGATGATCGCGTCGAACCGGTCGGTGGGGAAATCCTCGATCGGGGCGACATGCTGGATGCCGGCGTTGCTGACCACGATGTCGCAGCCGCCGGCTTCCGCCACCGCACGCTCGACCAAATCGGCGATCTGATCGGGATCGCGCATGTCGGCCGGATCATACAACGCCGCCGCGCCGCTCGCCGCCGACAGTTCGGCGCGGATCGCCTCGATCGCGTCGGCATCGCCAAACCCGTTGATCACCACGCTCGCGCCCTCGGCGGCGAAGGCGCGGGCATAGGCCAGCCCGATGCCCGAAGTCGATCCGGTGACAATCGCGGTCTTGCCTTTTAGAAACATCGCGGCTCTCCTCGGCTTGCCCAAGCTCCTGCCTTTGCGGGCGCGCGCGTGCAACCCAGCGTGCCCCCGGAGTGTTCGTGCCGCAACCGCAACGGAGTTTGCACAGATGCGCCTCGACGATTTCGATCCCAACATCAATGTCGAGGACCAGCGCGGTGCCAGCGGCGGAGGGTTTGGCGGCTTCGGCGGCGGTGGTGGTGGTGGGCTGTTGTTTTCCCTGCTGCCGCTGATCGGTAGCCGGTTCGGGTGCGGCGGGATCGTCGTGGTGCTGATCCTGATGGCGGTGTTCGGTGGCGGGCTCGGCGGCCTGGGCGGGATGCTGGGCGGCGGCGGGCAGCAGGTCGCGCCGCAAGGCCAGACGAGCCGCAACGCGGGCACCGACACCGCGTCGAGCTGTCGCCTGAACGAACAGAGCCTTGCAGCCTGCCGGGCGTTCAGTTCGGCCGAGAACACCTGGGAAGCCCTGTTCGCGCAAGCCGGGCAGCGGCTCGACCCGCCCAAACTGGTGTTCTTCGGATCGCAGGGTGGGCAGTCGGGCTGCGGCGCGGCGCAATCGGCGATGGGGCCGTTCTATTGCCCGACCGACCAGGGCATTTACCTCGACACCGACTTCTTCGACGATCTGGCGACCAAATACGGGGCGCAGGGCGATTTCGCCCAGAACTATGTGATCGCGCACGAGTTTGGCCACCACATCCAGAATCTGACCGGCGCATCGGCGCGGGTGCAGAGCATCCAGCGCTCGGGATCGCGCAGCGAAGGCAATGCGGCATCGGTCCGGCTCGAACTGCAGGCGGATTGCTATGCCGGTGTGTGGGCGGCGCAGAACCGCGCGAGGCTCGATCCCGGCGATATCGAGGAAGGGCTGACGGCGGCGCAGGCGATCGGCGACGACACGTTGCAGCGCAAATCCGGCGGCCGCGTCGTGCCCGACAGCTTCACCCATGGCAGCGCCGCCCAGCGCCAGACCTGGCTGCGGCGTGGGCTCGAGTCGGGCGACCCGGCCGCGTGCGACACCTTTGCCGGGGCGATCTGAAGGGGCGAAGTTGTCGAACTTGCCGTGGTACGAGTTTATTCGCGCTGCACCGCTGGCGTCCGGTCGTTGAGAGGCGAGCGGGTGACTGGTCCATCGGCAAGTCTGTGCCGTCGCGGTACGATGTAGGACAGCGGAAAAGCTCCTCGGGGCTCCACCGCGGCGTCGGCAGCGTCGCGGCCTGCTGCCACCATCCGCACCCGTCAGACCCGCCGGAAACATCCGCTTTGGCGGAATGGGAATCCGTTAACTGAGGCGGGTTTACTCCGGCAGCGTGAAAGACGCGCAAGCGAGTTCAGGACACCGCGCGTGCATGTCGACGCGTGCGAACGCGTGACCTCTGCCCCCGGCCTTCCCGCGCACAGCGAGCGCATCCCGGGCGTGGACGCCTGGCGCGCGGGACTGATGCTTGCCGGCCTGCTGGTCCATGGCAGCTATCTCCAGGATTCCCGCCCGCTGTTCGACGTCGTGAGCTTCGTCTCGGCGCAGTTTCGCATGGGCGTGTTCATGGTGATCTCCGGCTTGCTCAGCGGGATGGCGATGTCGCGGCGCGAAGCGGGCGGATGGGTCGGCGCCGGGTGGATAAAGCGGCGCATGGTCCGCATCGCCATTCCGCTGCTCACCGGTCTGGCCGTGACCGGCCCGACGATCACGATGCTGGGATATGTTCACGCCCTGAGCGACCGCCCCACGCCGAACCCGTTCACGCTGCACCATCTGTGGTTCCTGTTTGCCCTTCTACTCTATCTGCCACTCATCAGCGCGTTCGAAGCCGTCGATCGGCGTTGCGGGGTGCTGGAACGGTTCCAACGCAACAGGTGGAGTGTCGCAAAGCTGCAGATGCTGGTGTTCGGGTTGACGTGCATCGCCTCGGGCGCGCTCATGAGCGCCACGACCTTGGCACTTCCCCGATTGGGACTGTCGTCCCTCGAAGCGGATTCCAACGCACACTTCATAACCGGATATGCCCCCATGTTCCTGATGGGGTTCATTCTCGGCAGGGCGCCGGAGCTGCTGGCAAAGCTGGTATCCGATACCCGCATTCCCGTCGCCGCGCTGGCCGCCGTGCTGATGCTTCAGTTGGAATCGTCGGGTCCCGATCCGCGATCCGACGGCGTGCTGGCCTTCGCGGCGCTCGTCTTGGGGCTGTCCGCCACGCCGGTGCTTTGCGCCATGTTGGTGCTCCGGTCGGCGCTGGCCATCCGCGGCGTTGGCCCGCTGGTCCACCGGCTGTGCGACGCGTCGCTGACGATGTACATCGTCCATTTCCCCATCCTGGCGGTGTTGAACGTCGGCTTCGGCCATGTGTCTTGGAACGTGCATGCGGAATATCTCGCCGCGATTGGGCTGGGTGGGCTCATGTCCTATGGCTTTCACCACTTCGTGGTGAAGCGGTCGCGGCTTGCGGCGATGCTCTTCAATGGCCGGTCGCTTCCCGTGCAAGGATTTCTTAGGCCGACCAGCCTAAGACCGGCGGATTGAGGTTCGTCATGCCAATCCGACTGTCATTGCTGCGCCGCTCGCCACCCGCAGGACCCGCCGACCCGCCGGTCCGAAAGGTAATCGCGGGACTGCTCGGCCTGTGCGCGGTGCTTGTTCCGTTCGGGGCATGGCAGCAGCATTTGTCGGCCGTCAGCGCGGCCTCACCCTTGCCCGACGATGTCGGGCAGGACGCCTGTGCGATATGGTTCGTCGGCAGCTCCTCCATGCGCAACTGGAACGACATCCAGACGGACATGGCACCCTGGACCACGCATAACCGCAGCATCGGTGGCGCATCGCTGGTCGAGCTGACCAGCCGCTTCGGCAATGGCCGCAACCCGCATCCACCGCAGGCGATCGTCTTCTATGCCGGCGAAAACGATCTGGCCTATGGTGTTCCCGCCGCCAAGGTCACGCAGGAGTTCGTCGCCTTCCTGAAGCTGAAGCGGAAGCGAATGGGGTCCGTCCCGCTGATCTTCGTGTCGGTGAAACCCAGCCCGACCCGCTGGGCCAATTTCGCCGAACAGTCCGCCTATAACGCCGCCGTGGCGAAACTGGCCGCGAGCGAGCCGGACCTCAGTTTCATCAACACGGTGCCGCAGTTCCTGGATGCCGGTAAGCCGGGGGACTTCTACCTGGAGGACGGGATCCACCTGTCCCCCGCAGGTTACCAGATCTGGGGGCGCGCGGTCCGCGGGCATGTTCGCGACGCCCTGCCCCCGCGTGTCGTCGGGCGCTGCGATCGGTCGCTGTGATCGCGGCCGGCTCGCATTCGACGCGCGCCCTTACAGCCGGACCAGCATCTTGCCCGTGTTGCCGCCCGAGAACAGGCCCAGGAACGCGGCCGGGGTGGATTCCAGACCGTCATGCACCGTTTCCTCGCGGCGCAGCGTGCCTGCGGCCATCATCGCGGCCATGTCGCGGTGGAATTCGGCCATGCGCGCGAAATAGTCACTGACGATGAAGCCTTGCATCCGCACGCGGTTGCCGATCAGACGGGCGAGGTAGCGCAGCTCGGTGGGCTTGGCGTCGTTGTACACGTCGATCATCCCGCAGATCGCGAAGCGTGCGTTGGGGCGGGCGGCGGCGAGTGCTGCGTCGAGGTGGTCGCCGCCGACATTGTCGAAATACACGTCGATGCCCTTCGGTGCGGCGGCCGAGAGCGCCTTGCCGACCGGTCCGGCCTTGTAGTCTATGACCTGATCGGCACCGAGCGACCGCACCCACTGCGCCTTGTCGGCGCCACCGGCGGACCCGATCACGGTCATGCCGCGGGCGTGCGCGATCTGGACGACGGTGGAGCCGACCGCGCCCGCGGCGGCGGAGACGAATACGGTGTCGCCGGCTTTGGCCTCGGCGACCGCGAGCAGCCCGAAATAGGCGGTCATGCCCGGCATGCCGAGCTGACCCAGGAACGCCTGCGGCGCGACGTCGATCGCGGGGAGCTTCTGCGCCTCGGCCGCGTCCAGCACCGCCTCGTCACGCCAGCCGCGCATGTGCTGGACGAGATCGCCGACCGCGAGCCCGGGGGCACGGCTTTCCACCACCTCGCCGATCGCTCCGCCATCCATCGCTTCGCCGAGCGCGAAGGGCGGCACATAGCTCTTCACGTCGTTCATCCGCCCGCGCATGTACGGATCGACCGACAGCCACCGATTGGCGACGCGGACCTGGCCTTCGGACAGCGGCGCGCTCGGCAACTCGACCAGCGCGAAATCCTCCGCGCGGGGCAGGCCGTTGGGGCGGGCGGTCAGGGTCCAGGCGCGGGGCATCGTTCAGTCTCCTTTGGGCACTTGTGCGTCGAGTACCCGGACTAGCTGGCCTCGTCATGCTGAACTTGTTTCAGCATCCATGGTGCTGCCGCTCGGGCACGCGTGATGCGGGCGGGGCGTCATGGACCCCGGATCAAGTCCGGGGTGGCGGGGGACGCGCATATGTTGCATCGCCCCGTCGCAGCCGCTAAGGGCGGCGTTCCCGATCGGTTCGGGCAAGGGCGCGGGGCCGTAGCTCAGATGGGAGAGCGCTGCAATCGCACTGCAGAGGTCAGGGGTTCGATTCCCCTCGGCTCCACCACCCCGCCCTGCCTTGGAACATCGCCGCTGCCGGATGGCCGATCCGCGCGTTGCCACGTGCGATGACCGATAACGCCCCCGTCCCCGCCGCCACGCTCGTGATCCTGCGCGATCGTGAGGGTGGCGCGCCCGAACTGCTGATGGTGGAGCGATCGCGCGCAATGGTGTTCGCCGGCGGCGCAATGGTGTTTCCGGGCGGCCGGATCGACCCGGGCGATGCGACGCTCGCCGCGCGGATCGCACCGGGCGAGGAGGACGCGGCGGCCAAGATCGCCGCGATCCGCGAGACGATCGAGGAGGTCGGGCTGCCGATCGGTGTTCAGGGGCTGGTGGACGTGGCGGCGTTGCGCGCGGCGCTGCATGCGGGGGTGGCGTTCGGCGAGGCGTTGGAGGCGGCGGGTGCGACGCTCGATCTGGACGCGCTGGTGCCGTTCGCGCGCTGGTTGCCGGGGCACAAGGGCACACGCATCTTCGACACGCGGTTCTTCCTGGCGCGCGCGCGCGAGGGCGATCGGGCCAGCGTCGACCGGACCGAGAATGTACGACTGACATGGATGGGCGCGGCAGACCTGATCGCGGCGGCTGACCGGGGTGAGGCGCGGGTCATCTTCCCGACGCGGCGCAACCTCGAACGCCTCGCTCGGTTCGACAGCTACGGTGCGGCGGTGGCGGATGCCGCCGCGCATCCGGTGCGCACGATCACGCCGTTCGTCGA
>DASVUT010000678.1:0-3970 GCA_036386955.1 Sphingomonas sp.
CGATGAACCGCTGCGTGCAGCCTTGTCGCAGAACCAAGTCATCGGACCCGATATCTGGCCGATGGTTGATCGACGCTTGTGGTCTGTCGAAGGGCGCGTTCCGGCATTGCTGTCACCATTGGCGGTCTGAAGCTGGAGTTCGATCCTGCCGACCCATCGATTGGCCTGGCGATCGAACAGCTGGCTTCGGCCATCGAGGCTGCGATCGCCAGCGGTCGAGCGCGCCGCATGATCGTCGCTTCGAGTCAGCTAGTAGGATGAACCAATTGTTGCGAAGTTGTTTAACCAGCCGGAGTCAGAACCCTTATATTTTTCGAGCGCGAGGCATGATCGGCCGTGTGGGAGCATGAGGGGCGAACGATGAGGCAGGTGGGCGGGGATCGCGGCCGTTAAAGGGCGGATCTGCTGTCGTGGCGGCCATGTCCGAGCTGCAGTGCCAGCTCCCCGGCGAAAAGGGTGCTTACGGTTCGGCCGATCCGCACTCAGGGAGAAGGACAGATGCAGCGGCTGGTTATAGGCACTGTTCTGCCATGCCACGCCCAGCCGATAGAGCGGATCGTGCATCAGCGTCGCGTGCCGTTCTTGCGTGCCATGGGGCGTGGCATAGATGCGTCGTTCGCGTCCGTCCGCGCTGCGCACGATCAGTTCCTCGCGCCAGTTGCCAACGATATTGGCGGCAAGCGACGGGTTCTTCCTGGTGCCGTTGTTCGACATGGTCCCGTCCGGCTGGAGCAGTGGAACCTCGCGACCGGCCTGCCAGTCCCACTTGGTGATCCGGTCGCCGTCCAGCAGTTCGCGCAAGCGGTCGCCGTCCCACCAGATGGCGAAGTTGGCCGCACGCGACTTGCCACCGGGAATCACCTGTCCGCGCACGTCGAACAGGTCGGGGCTGTTGGAGGCCCATGTCTCGGTTCCGGCGCGGCGGGGATCCATATCTCGAACAGGTAGCGGCGCGTCAGCTTGTCACCGCGCCAATCCCAGGCCGCCACGGTCGAGCGTGCATGATATCCGCGTCCGAGCAGCGCGCTGGGCCGCCGTCCGTCGAGATAGCCGACCGCGGCCAGATAGCGATCCGACCGGTTGCCATAGCCGTCGCCCCAGCTTGCCGTCGGCGCTTCGGGCGTCGGCCTGAGGCTGGCATCGCGCAGGGGCGCGTAGGGCGCGCTGGCCAGAGCGGCACCCGTGCGGCCGTCGAAGACGGTGACGAACTCGGGACCTTTCAGGATACGGCCGACCACGCGTGCCACCTGGCGGCCGCCGGAGGTAGTGGTGGCGCCGGTCCGATCGCGCTGCGGTACCTCGCCGCCGGTCTCGCGCCAATCGGCGGCGGCGTCCCCGATGACCTTGACCGCCCCGTCAACCGTACCGTCGGCGGTCTTGGCCATCACCTCCGCCCGGCCGTCGCCATCGAAGTCGAAAAAACTGCGTGTAATGCGCGCCTGAGCGGATGTTGCGCCCCAGAACGATCCGCCACAGCCGCCGCCTGTCAAGCGTGTAGGCATCGAGCAGCGTTTCGCCGGAATAGCCGCCGAACGCATTGTCCTTGGCGATGCTGGCATACCATTTCAGCACGATCTCGTGTCGGCCGTCGCCGTCGAGATCGCCCACGCTCGCGTCATTGGGTGCTCACGGTCCGTCGGCGCCGCGCGGGTGACGAGGCGGGCCCGCCATCATATGCCCGTACATGGCGGCAGAGTGCCAGCATCAAGAAAGCCAGATGAACGCTGTCGAGATCGAGGATGTCAGGTCGCAGCTGGCGGCCGAACCCCTCGTTCCGGCCGCCTTGGCGATCCAGTTCAACACCGCGTTTGTGCGAAGAAGATCATGGTCACCGGCTGCGCAAGCGCGACAGCAGCCAGTCCGGCGTGGTGACCACCGCAAGGGGCGACGTGCTTCTGCGCAACAACATCCACATCGCGGTCGCGCTTCGGGCGGCGTCCACGACGCCCTCACGGCAGCTCCGTCAAACCAAATGTACCAGCAGGTAACGAGGGCAGGGTAAGGCAGGGTGCATGCCCCGCCCGCGCAAGCGAGCATCGCTGTTCCGCTACTTCAACTCGTCACCTGACGTGATCCGGCTGGTGGTGCCGACAGAGTGGCAGGTACTTGCCAGCTAGGCTGCCGTGCTCAAACACCTACGTGCATCGTGTGGAGAGCGGTTCGCGTTAGCCTGACAGCACCAACGCAGGGCATGATTATCACGACGACCAGGATCCCCCTTGCGAAGCGATCACTTCGCTTCGGCAGCGTCCATTGGCCAAGAGTCGACGGTGGAACGCGGCGCGGTCAACGTGACGGTACCGGGCGGCGGTGTCCGCGATGGTTAGCCACACGAGTGCTTCTGCGACCCTGATGCCGGGCTCGCGCACGATGCGCGGCAGTTCCGTATCCCAAGGGGCGAAATAGGCGGGCAACCCCTGCCACGCGATCAGGCGCGAGCGCGCTTCATCGATGCTCCAGCCGTGCCGATGAATGCCGAGATCGGCGAGCGCGCGGGTGGTGCGGAACAACAACCAATGCAGATGGCCGAGCGTTTCGAAAGCATCTGGGTAACGCACAAGAGACTCGGCATACGTTGCCCAACCTTCGACGAACGCCGAGGCATATTCCAGCCGCAGAGGATGGCACGCGTTCGCCGCTTCGATCGGCAACTGTACACAATGGCCAGGCAGCGTCTCGTGCGCCACCACGCTCGGCAACGTCCAGCGCGGGCGGCTGCGGATATGCTTGAGGTCGACGACATACTTGCCGGCGTGGTCCGCAGTTGGGATGTCGCGATAGCCGCCGCGACCGGCAGCGGCCTCCACAGGGGTCAGTGCGCGGATCGACACATTGAGGGCAAACTGCGGGAGCGACCCCACCAGAACGGGGATCTGCGGTCGCAGCCGACCAAGCATGGCGTTCATGTCGCTGACCGCCTGGCTACGGCCCTGATCGTCATCGCTGTAAAGATGGCGCTCGTCGCGCCATAGCGCAGCGTAGCGCTCCCCGATCGTGCCGCGGGCGAAACCCACTTCCACGAACAGGCGATCGGCGCGTCGGTGAATCGCGTTGAGTTCGGCAAACAGCCGGCGTTCGGCGGCGGCCGCGGCGATCTCGCCGCCTTGTCGTCGCAGCAGCAGCGCGTAAAGCGCCGCGCCGTCACGCGCAGCGGCAAGCCCGCGCGTACCGGCACGTGCCGCAACCCACGCTTTGATACCGTGGCGCGCGGGCGCACCCTTTCGCGAAAGCGCAGCGTCGACGGTGAGCCCTGCGCGCGCGGTGGCGACATCGAGTCGTTCCGCCGGGGTATTCGCCTCGGCGTGGGCGAGAAGGGCGGCCGCCTCCATCGGGGGCAGGCTTGCGGCGCGGTCGAGCATTGTGCCCACCTCTCCACAAGCCACGCGCGGCCTCAGCAGCGCCGCGCCCGCCCCGGCCAGCCACGCGCGGCGATCCAGGATCACCGCAGGGGCACGTGATTGTTGGCCATCGTAACCTCGGCCGCATCGCCGGGTAGTACGACACGCACCGTCAGGATCCCGGGATCGACGCCGCGCGGCACAGCCAGCCGAACCGTTGCAGTGCGCGGGCGGAGATCGGCTGGAGCGTCGAGCGAGGGTAGCACGACCGACACGACCATGCGCCCATCCGCATCGACCAGCATCGCACTGCCACCGGCACCGGTCGCCCGCGCGCCCAGGCTGTGCACGGTGACGTCCACCGCCCGGCCGCGCCGCACCACGTCATCGCTGCCGATGCCGAGATCGGCGCGCGCTTCGACCGGCTCACCAGCCTCGCGCAATGCGAAATCGATCACCGTCGTCGTTGCCGGCGCGAAATGCACCTTGACCGGCGCGCTTCGCTCCAGCGCAACCAGCCGCGGCTCGTCGGCGGCCACCAGCGTCTTGCCCCCATCGCTGCTGGTCGACCAGCGCATCATCCACTTTCCGGCCGTGACGTTCCATCCCGTCATATCGGCCGAATGCGGACG
>DASVUT010000679.1:0-2521 GCA_036386955.1 Sphingomonas sp.
CGCCCGGGCTCTACGGGCCGGTGCGGCCACCGCCGCCGCCGGCACCACCCGCTCCCGGCGCGCCCACAGTGCCAATGTTGCCAAACAGATCCTCGAAGAAGCCGCGCTTGCGCCCGAGCGTCGGGGTCACCTTGTCCGACGGGTTGATCGAGGCGACCTGCTCGACACCAGCGCGGCGGATCGCGGTAACGGTGCCTGCGGCATCGAAGCTGATCTGGATGGTGATCTGGCTGGTCGGGCGCGGGTTGTTGAACGCCAGATTGGCGCTGTCGCGCGCGATATAATACCAATCGCCCTGCCCGAACTGTCCGGTCAGCGTCGGCCGGCCAAGCGTCGTCGCCACCGATTGCCGGTTATCGACACCCGGCTGGATCGAGTTCACCAGGTCGACATCGACGATATAGCCCGAATGCGAGCGCACGGGCGCGCAGGCGGATACGCCAGCGGCGGCGACGGCCAGGGCGAGAAGGAGGACGCGGGGGCTCATGGGGTACTCCGGAACAGACGCAGGCGACCGCTGGCGTTGCATCGGCGGCCATTCGGTTCGATAGGCGAGCGGACCCGGGGAGACAAGCGCCGGGCGAGAAGCTGAAGGTTTGCGCATGGGCTGGTTCGATGGATGGCTGGGGCGGCGCGACGAGGCGGCGCTGGCGCTGTACGATGCGGTGGTCGCGCGCGCGCGGGAGCCGCACTGGTATCTGGACGGCGCGGTGCCCGACACGGTGGACGGGCGGTTCGACATGGTCGCCGCGGTCCTGTCGCTGGTGTTGCTGCGGCTGGAGACGGAAGCGGCCGCCGCGCCGCTGTCTGCCCAACTCACCGAACGGTTCGTCGACGACATGGACAGTCAGCTCCGCCAGAAGGGGATCGGCGATGTCGTCGTCGGCAAGCATATGGGCAAGATGATGGCGATGCTGGGGGGGCGGCTCGGCGCGTATCGCGACGGGATCGCTGCCGGCACGCTGGGCGAGGCGTTGGTGCGCAACCTGTACCGGGGGGTGTCGCCGGGCGAGGCGGCGGTGGCGCATGTCGAGCGTGCCATGCTGGAGATGCGCAATCAGTTGGCGACTACTCCCCTCGACGCGATCGCGGCGGGAACACTGCCGTGACGCCCGAGTTCAGCCGCCCCGAGCGGCTCGACACGATCGGCACCGCGCCGCGCGAGGTGCGCGTGGAGGCGAACGAACAGGAGCGCGCGGCGCTGGCGAAGCGGTTCGCGCTGTTGGGGGTGGACCGGCTAGCGGCGCGGCTGGCGGTCGTGCGCGAGGGCGATGCCTTTCTCGCTCGCGGCACGGTGGAAGCCGAGGTGGTGCAGGCCTGTTCGGCGAGCGGCGAGCCGGTGCCGGCGCGCATCGCCGAGGCGGTGGCGCTGCGTTTCGTCGAAGGCGACGCGCGCGAGGACGAGGTCGAGCTGGACGACAGCGCGCTGGACACGATCGAGATCCAAGGCGGTGCGATCGACCTGGGTGAAGCCGCGGCCGAGACGATGGCGCTGGCGCTCGACCCCTTCCCGCGCGCGGCTGGTTCGGAAGCCGTGCTGCGATCGGCGGGCGTGGTGGCCGAGGACGAGATGACGCCGTTCAATGCGTTCGCTGCGCTGAAGGACAAGCTGGGACTGTAGAAGCTGTTCCGATCCTCCCCCGTGAACGGGGGGGGGGATCAAGACCAAAGCTACTCCTCGTCCGGGCCCAGGGTCGAGTCCAGGTCGCGCGGGCGGGTGAAGGTGATAAGCGTGGCGGTGCCGGGGGCGATCTCGGCCCAGTGGTCGATCTCGAATCGCAGTTCGGCGATCGTCGCGGTCGGGTATTTGAGGGCGGCTTCGTCGCGCAAGGGGCCACTGCCGGAGGGCACGAGGGCGAGGACGAGATCCTCCAGGCCGGGATTGTGGCCGACCAGGATCACCGAGGCGCGGTCGTCGGGCAGGCCGCGGATGACGTCGATCAGCGAGCTATCGGATGCGAGATACAGGCGCTGGTCCCACACGGGCGCGGGCTTGGCCCCATAGCCGCTGGCGACCGCATCGATCGTCTGGCGGACGCGTACCGCAGGCGAGGCGATGACATGGTCAAAGCGTGCGCCGGTGGCGCGCAGATGGCGGCCGATCGCGGCGGCAGCGCGGCGTCCCTTGGCGTTGAGCGGGCGGGCGGCATCGGACAAGGACGGATCGTCCCAACCCGACTTGGCATGGCGCAGCAGCGTCAGCGTCTTCAACGGCGGCCCTCATGCATCACGCGTGGAGGGGCGCGTCATGCCCGATCGCGGCGGGCGTGGAAAGCCGCGACTCGACCCGCGCGACGGCTTCGTCCAGCGTCACGCGGACAATCGGCACGCCGGGTGGGAAGGCGGTCAGGAGCCGCGACGGCATCGCGGCCGACAACAGCACGAACGCACCACGATCGTCGGCGCGGCGGATCAGGCGGCCGAAGGCCTGGGCGAGCCGGGCGCGAACAATGCGGTCGTCATAGGCGGGACCACCCCCCGCCAGCCGCCGCGCGGCATGGAGCACGGTCGGCTTGGGCCA
>DASVUT010000680.1:0-1757 GCA_036386955.1 Sphingomonas sp.
CCTGTCCAGGGTGCGCCCCGCCTTCATCACGATCGACGTGCCGGTTCCTGCGTATGAACTGACCTCGACCGATGGAGCCATCGGGTCGCAGTAGCGTGGGTTGGGGCCGTCCTTGCACCAAACCGCGCCACCTGATCGTGAACGCTTGGGCGGCGGCGGACCGAGTCGCCTGGTCATTAGGTCCACCGCGTCGGCACCCGAAACTTGCCCGAGTGGCACGTTGTAGGTGACACCCGATACGGACGCCCCGGCTGCGGTCTGGACGAAGAAGATGCGGACGCTCTCCGTCCCCTTGGTGGCAGTGACCTCGCCAATCGCCGAACTTGTCCTGACCGTTTTCCCCATCGATGCCTGCACACGCTCTTGGAAGCTGAGGGTCTGCTCCGTCCGCGCTATTGCATACCCACGCTCAAGCAGCGCCGCTTTGACCTGACGTTCATCCATTTCCAGACGAATGCCGGTCACCTCCCAGCCTTTTGGCGCGGGCTGCGCGCGTTGCGCGCTCGCGGGGGAGCCGAAAACGCCGACGAGGGGGGCCGCATGCAGCACGAACCTGACGCTCCCTCTTACGAGGCGTAGCGTCACGGATGATGCCGCTGATGTTCTGTTGCCCTGATTGAAAATCATGTCGAGGTTTCGCCCGAATAGAGGATTTAGAATTAGAAGCGGACAGCTGTGCCCGCCAGCGCACTGGTCGCGCCCTGCTGGACGTCCTGCATGACGCCGACGCGGAAGCTGGAGCCGTGCCCGCCTGTGGCGAAGCCGGCGGTCAGTTGCAGGCGACGCTCGCCCGCCAAGCTGGCCTCGGTCGTGCGATGCACCAGCGAACGGGTCTGCAAATCGTAGCCGGTGCCGTAGGTCAGCTCAGCGGATCCTGACTCGATGATCAGCGGCTGGGCGACGCCGAAGCTGAGCGTTCCACCTAAAACCGGACCTTTCGCTTGAAGACCTATGCGTGTGCCGATGATGCCGGACGCGCCAGTGACGAGCGAGCCATCGTCGATTTTCAGGCGGGTAACCCCCAGAGATCCATAGCTCTCGACGCTCCAGCCCAGGGCGATGGCGAACGCTTGGTGAGCCTCGATCATGGTCGTCGAGGCGCCGCGGCCCAGCTTGAGCGCGCCGCGTGACGGCATTCCCATGACAGAACCGCTCTCATCGATGAATGATGCCCGCAGGGTGGTTCCGCCCGTCGACCATCCAAGTGTCGCGGCGCTGGCGCTGCTGCCGTGGGAACCTCCGCCCGATATCGTGACGCTGACCTTGCCGCGACGCGTCCGCCGCTCGATGCCGAGGCTGTTCCCCGCCTGCGGGGTATAGGCGAGCACGCCATCGGCGAACGGGGCGAGACCCATCGTGTCGAGCTGCAGCGAATCCTGGGCGTTGAAGCCGGCATGCACGCCAAACTCGCCGGTCTGGTAGCTGACTGTGCCGGTGGTAACCAAGCTGCGCACGTCGGTGGCTCGCGGTCCGGTTCGGTAGCTGGCGAACCCGATGGCCGCTGATACGGGGCCGGAGCCCATATCCGTTTGTCCGCCGCCGCCCATCTGCGCGACCCGGCGGCGCATCCCGTCAGGCCGCGAGCCACCGGGCTTGATGATCAACGCGGCGACCGAACCGGTAAAGTCGCGACCGTAGCTGTCCAGCACAGTGATGTCGGACAGCGCCGTCTGGATTGCGGCAGATCCCATCCCCGGCGGCACGGCCATGATCGAGTTCTGGATGCTGGTTTGTCTCGACCCGTTCGACAGGGTCGG
>DASVUT010000681.1:0-3273 GCA_036386955.1 Sphingomonas sp.
GGACGCGGCGCGGGTCGGCTATGAGGTCGTCATCAATTCGGATGAGGAGACAGGCTCGCTGTCGTCATCGGGGCTCATTGCACAAGCTGCGCGGAGCAAGCTGGCGGCGCTGACCTATGAGCCCGCGCTCGCCGACGGAACGCTGGCTGGCGCGCGTGGCGGCACGGGCAATTTCTCGTTGGTGGTGCGCGGGCGCGCGGCGCATGCGGGCCGCAATCCCCACGAAGGTCGAAATGCAGTCGTCGCCACGGCCGATTTGGCGGTCCGCCTTGCCGCCGCGGACATACCGTCGCTAACGGTCAATCCGGCTCGTATCGATGGCGGCGGACCCAATAATGTGGTGCCTGACCTAGCCGTGCTCCGCGTCAACTTCCGCCCGCAGAGCGCGGCCGCGATCGAGGCCGCGGCTTCGCTGATCGACGAATTGGCGGCCGACACCCGCGAGCGCCACGACGTGCAGATCGACATTCACGGCAGCTTCAATCGCCCGCCCAAGCCGCTCGACGCAGGTGCGGAGCGGCTGTTCGCCTGCGTTGCCGATACGGGCGCTAGGCTCGGCCAGTCTATCGCGTGGAAGGCGACCGGCGGCGTGTGCGACGGCAACAATATCGCCGCCTGCGGCGTGCCCGTCGTGGACACGATGGGGGCGCGTGGCGGTGCCATTCATTCTCCTGACGAGTATCTGGTCATCGACAGTCTTGCCGAGCGCGCCGCCCTGTCGGCGCTGGTCATCGCGCGTATCGCGGAGGGCCGCTGGTGAGCTTCCGCATCCGCCCCGCCGTGGCCGGCGATCTGGCGCACCTGTACGAAATGGCCAAGCTGACCGGCGGCGGCTTCACCAACCTGCCGCCCGATCGCGGTGCACTGGCGGCCAAGCTGGAGCGTAGCGAGGCGGCGTTCGCTCGCGATGAGGATAGCGTCGCGGACGAGCTGTTCGTGCTGATGCTGGAGCAGGTCGAGACCGGCGATGTCCGCGGCACCTGTCAAATCTTCACGCAGGTGGGCCAGCGGCACCCCTTCTACAGCTATCGCCTCGGCACGCTGACGCAGCACAGCCGCGAGCTGAACAGGACCTTCCGGGCCGAGATGCTGGCGCTGGCGACGGACTTGGAGGGATCGTCGGAGGTCGGAGGACTCTTCCTGCATCCTGGGGAGCGCGCAGGCGGCCTGGGCCTGCTGCTGGCGCGCGCGCGCTACCTGTTCATCCGCATGCACCGGGCACGGTTCGCCGACCGAATTCTGGCCGAATTGCGCGGCGTCATTGACGAAGCCGGCGGATCGCCATTCTGGGACGGGCTGGCCGGGCGGTTCTTCGGCATGAACTTCCAGGACGCCGACCAGTTCAACGGTGTTCATGGACACCAGTTCATCGCCGATCTGATGCCCAAACATCCGATCTACACCGCCATGCTGCCCGAAAGCGCACGCGCCGTCATCGGCCTGCCGCATCCATCCGGGCGCGCGGCAATGCGGATGCTGGAGAATGAGGGTTTTCATTATGAGCATTATTGCGACATCTTTGACGGCGGACCCACGATGATGGCGCGCACCGACCGCGTTCGATCAATCGCCGAAGCCCGCGAGTCGCGCATCTCGGCGGTCGGCGACGGGGAAGCGGAGACGCTTGTCGCGACCGGCCGCCTGCGCGATTTCCGCTGTTGTTTCGCGCGTGTGAGCGAGAGCGACGACGGCATCCAGCTATCCGCCGACGGTGCCTCGATTTTGAACGTCGCGGCGGGTGACACGGTGCTCCATGTGAGGCGCTGGTGAGCCTGGTCGAGATCAACTTCGACGGGATCGTTGGCCCGACGCATAATTATGCGGGGCTCAGCCCAGGCAACATCGCGGCGACGCGCAATGCTGGTTCCACCGCGCACCCGCGCGCAGCCGCGTTGCAAGGTGTCGCCAAAATGCGGGCGGCGCTCGATCTTGGGCTGACGCAAGGCATATTCCCGCCCCATCCGCGCCCGAATGCGCCCTGGCTGGCGGCGCTGGGTATCGATGCCGATCGCGCCGGGCGATTGTGGGCGGCGGCGACGTCGGCATCGCCGATGTGGGCGGCGAACGCGGCGACGGTATCGCCAGCCCCCGACACGGGCGATGGCCGCTGCCACCTGACCGCCGCCAATCTGATGACCATGCCGCATCGCAGCCATGAATGGCCCGCGACGCTGGCGCAGTTGCGGCTCGCCTTTGCCGACGAGCGGCACTTCGCGGTTCATCCGCCCGTCCCGGCACCGTTCGGTGACGAGGGTGCCGCGAACCACATGCGGATATGTGAGCGGCACGGTGAGCCTGGTCTCGAGATCTTCGTCCATGGTCAGGCCGGCGGCCCATTCCCCGCCCGCCAACATCCCGAAGCGTCGATGGCGATTGCCCGCCGTCACGGTGTCGACGCGCTCCACATAACCCAGTCCCCCGCCGCCATTGCCGCCGGGGCCTTTCACAACGACGTCGTCGCCGTCGCCAACGAGAACGTCCTGCTCGTGCATGAACAGGCGTTCGCCGATCGCGAGGCGGTTTATGCGTCGATTCGCGAACGCATGCCCTCGGTCGAGATCATCGAAGTCCCGGCCAGCGCCGTCAGTCTGGACGATGCGATCGCCAGCTATCTGTTCAACGCACAGCTGGTGACCCTGCCCGGCGGCGGCATGGCGTTGATTCTGCCCAGCGAAGCCCAGGCGGTCGCCTCGGTCGACAGGTGGCTACAAACGCTGATCGCGGGCAACGGGACGATACGGCGTCTGCTGCCCGTCAATGTGCGCGGATCGATGGCGAATGGCGGCGGGCCGGCCTGCCTGCGCCTGCGCGTCGTCTGCGATCCCGCCACAGTCGATCCCCGCTTCCTGGTCGATCACCCCAGGCTGAACCTAATCGCCGACGTCATCGATCGGCACTGGCCCGAAACGGTGACCCCGGCCGACCACGCCCGACTCGGCCGCTGGCAAGCGGCGGCCGACGCGCGGTCCGCACTGCTGGAGGCGCTAAATCTCGGCGAATTGTTGACTGCCAGCAACTGATCGACACGCGGGGGAGCGGTCATACGGCGTTGCATGAGCCACATCCCCCGATCACGAAACGGCGGCCGGCTGGAGCGCGGACAATGTGGCGCTGTTCGACGTCGATGATGGTGCGGTCAACGGGCAGAGTGGGTACGCTCCGCAATGCCGGCGGCACCACCTTCACCTACGCCTGCACCTTGCTGGTCGCGGGAGGCCGGAAGCGTCGACGATAACCTCTGCCGCTAGGCCCCGGCCGCAACGACGACCACTG
>DASVUT010000682.1:0-4323 GCA_036386955.1 Sphingomonas sp.
AGGGCAGGCGGACGCGTAGCAACTCGCCCGAACCTGTTCGACGCAGGATGACGGGTATAGTCTCTTGGTTCCAGACGGCTCGGATGTCTTGATGCATCGAGCAAGTACATAGCAAAACTGTGGCTTGGCGACGAGGCCTGAAGGTTTCCCCTATAGGTAGTCCCACCCCGAGGATGGGTGATAATTCCACGTCACCTCATTTTCCCAGGTGCAGCAGCACCTCGTCCAGCACCTCCGCACCCCTCCGGGTTAGGCGCAGGAACTTGACCCGCAGGTCTTCCTCGCACCGCTCCTGCCAGAGCCACCCGAGCTGCGGCTGCCCTTTGTGCTGCTCAAAGAAGATGCTGTACGTCGTGTGAATTGCTCCGCCTGGGCTGCCCTCCAGGGTGTCCCGGAGCTGCGTCAGGGTCACCGGCTGGCCCATGCGGTCACCGAGGGCCGCTAGGGAGAAGACGGCGAGCTGCGCAACAGACAGGCGGACAGGGGTCTCCCGCGTGAGATAGGCGAGCGAATGGGTCCAAGCGGTGAGGTGGCGTAGGTCAGTCACTGGCAAGCCTCACGCGACAAGAGCCGAAGGGATACTTAAGTTTAACCCACCCGGAGGATGGGCGATGGATGCGATTGTCAGCGGGGCAGGCCTTGAAGGCCTGCCCCGCACGTCAAGCAACCCAAGCGTAACGCAGCTCGGTTTCGCCTCCTTGTCGCCATTGAAATTGGAGGAGGCCCGTCTCGAAGTCGATCACGACTCCTGTGAACAGGACCTTCAGCGCCGCGTTTACGGCGTTTAGGTCAGGGCCACTCTCTGCGTCGATTAGGTCTTGAAGGTTGCCTAGGCGGGTCTCGATCAAACCTCGGTCTGCCATGGTTCGCCTAAGGTCCAGCTCATCCAGCTCGCCTCGCATCGTTCGCAGTTCGGCCTGAACTCTGGTCATTTCGCGAACAGTCGCCTGGAGCGGTCGATGTTTGAGCGCGTCCGCTAGGTTCCCCAGGTGGTCCTCGGTGCCCCAGATCGCGCCCTCAAGGTTTCTGCGAGCGTCGTCCAGGTGCTGCTCACCGTTTGCGGCGGGTACCTCTGCGACCAATGTCGCCCACTGGCGGAAAAAGGCCTCCTGCACCTGCTGCACGGGTACAGGGACGTAATGGCAGCCAGCCCTGGCCTTCGCCGCACTACAGACCAGTTTGGGCATCCCAGCCTTTCCGGCAGCCCCCTTGTTCACCCGCGCCATTGTGGAGCCGCAGGCAGGGCAACGAGCCAGACCTGCCAATACATGGGCTACGCTGCGACCGGCGTTGCGACCACGCGGCGCAGGCGCGCTGCCGTCCTTCAAAGCCCGCACGGCTAGCCAGTCCGCTTCAGAGATGACGGGAGGGAAAGCTCCGTCTACTGGCTGTTCGTGGACCCGAACTCGCTGACCGTCCATGTAGCGAATATGCCCAGGCACTAGGGTGCCGACCACGGCCGGGTTTCGCAACACTTTGGACACAGTTGATCGGTGCCAATGTTTACCCCGACCGAGCATAGGGATGCGCTCCAAATTAAACGCCGAAGCGATCCCGTGTTCGCCAAGACCCTCCAGGGTCATCGCGTAGATGCGCCGCACTGTTGAAGCCTTGGGCTCGTCTATGGTCCAGCTCCCGTTATCTGTGGGGATAAGCCAGGACGGCCCTCGGCGGGTCAGACGTTCGGCAGGGTTCTCGCGAACCCGTTGCCGCTTTGCTTCCCAAGCAGCGGCCACCCGCCGTCCCTTCGTCTTGCTCTCTTCGTGTGCCCGCCAAGAGACCATGAGAGCGATGAGGAGAGCTGTGGGATCATTATCCAGCCGCTCTGCTGTGTAATGCTGGTCGTCGGACAATGTAACAATGGTCACCCCGTTGTCGACGATGTCGTCGATCAGCCGTTGCGCCTTGCGCGGAGCCATGCGGCTGATGCGGTCGAGGCTCTCGACCAGAAGAAACGAACCATCCTCGATCAGACCGCGTCGACAGGCCTCCAGAAAGCGGCTTAAACCACCGTCTAGGGCGTTGCCGCCTCGGTACGCAGATACACCCTCGTCAACTATGTTAAGGCTAAGGTCGAGTTGGTAGCCGTGGCGCGCTGCCCAACGTTCTGCCGCATCTGCCTGCCGTCGGCTGCTGTCGCCCTTGCTCTGCTCTGGAGTGGACCACCGCGAATAGCTGTACACTTTTGGTTGCCGGGTGGGTGTCGCGGAAGCAGGAACAATCGGTTGGTGATACATCGCGGGGTCCTTCGGGTTTCCATCTGTCGATGGTGGGGGCTAATTGCGGTCCCCGAAGTCCTCTAAGTGTTGATGGTCGGCCCGCCGGGCGCGGGCAAATCGCTGATGGCGTCATGCCTGCCCGGCATCCTGCCGCCGCTCGACCCGGCCGAGGCGTTGGAGGTGAGCATGGTACAGTCGGTCGCGGGTGGCTTGCCCGGCGGGCGGCTGACGCGGAGGCGGCCGTTCCGGTCGCCGCACCATTCCGCCTCCATGGCGGCGCTGACCGGCGGTGGGCTGAAGGTGAAGCCGGGCGAGGTCAGCCTGGCGCATCTGGGGGTGCTGTTCCTGGACGAACTGCCCGAGTTCGGCCGCGCGGTGCTCGACTCGCTGCGTCAGCCACTGGAGACCGGCACGGTGTCGGTCGCGCGTGCCAACGCGCACGTCACCTATCCGGCGCGCGTGCAGTTGATCGCGGCGATGAATCCGTGCCGGTGCGGGCATCTGGGTGATGCAAGCCTCGCCTGCGCACGCGCGCCGCGCTGCGCGGCGGATTACCAGTCCAAGGTGTCGGGGCCGTTGCTCGACCGGATCGACCTGCATGTCGATGTCGCCGCGGTGACCGCCGCCGACCTCGTTCTGCCGCCACCCACCGAGGGGTCGGCCGAGGTTGCCGCGCGGGTGGCCGCGGCGCGGCACGTCCAGACCGCGCGCTATGTGGGCCGGGGCGCGCGGACGAATGCCGAAGCCGAAGGCCCACTGCTGGAGGAGGTCGCCACCCCCGATGCGCCGGCGCGTGCGCTGCTGGCCGATGCGGCGGCGGCGATGCGCTTGTCGGCTCGGGGCTATACCCGGGTGCTGCGCGTGTCGCGCACGATCGCGGATCTGGCCGGCGCCCAGACGATCGGCCGCGTCCATGTGGCGGAAGCGCTAAGCTATCGCAGGCGCGCGCCGACGAACTGACACCCACGCTTGCGGGACGAGGCGAGCCGCGCTAGCACGCGCCCCGCTGCCCCTGTGGCGAAATGGTAGACGCGACCGACTCAAAATCGGTTGCCGCAAGGCGTGCTGGTTCGAGTCCGGCCAGGGGCACCATCAACATCCCATCCAAATCACACGGTCGATTGACGCCGTGACGGCGGCGCGCGATGAACGCGTCGGACAAGCCGCACAAGCGGCGACGAAGGGGATGCGACGCCGTGCATAGACGGGATTTTCTGGCCGCGGGCGGCCTGGTGATCGGCGCGGGCGCGCTGCCGCCCTTTCTGGGGCACGCGATCGCGGCGCAGGAACTGGAAACGGTCATCGACGTCGCCGTGAAGAAGCGGCTGTCCGATGCCGCGCTCAACGCCGCCAAGGGCGCGGGCGCGAGCTATACCGACGTGCGCGTCGGTCGCTATCTTCGCCAGTTCGTGGTGACGCGTGAAGCAAACGTCCAGAACGTCGTGAATACCGAATCCACGGGTGTCGGCATCCGGGTGATAGCGGACGGGGCGTGGGGCTTTGCCGCGACCAACGACATGAGCGTCGATGCCGTGGCGCAAGCGGGGAAGCTGGCGGTGGCCATCGCCAAGGCCAATGCAAAAAGCCAGACGAGCCCCGTTCGTCTGGCACCAACGCCCGGCGTGGGCGAAGTGTCGTGGAAGACGCCGATCGCCAAGAACGGCATGGCGGTGCCGGTGAAGGAAAAGGTCGACCTGCTGCTCGGCGTCAACGCCGCGGCGATGGCGGCGGGTGCCAAGTTCATCAATTCGACGCTGTTCCTGGTCAACGAGCAGAAATACTTCGCCTCGTCCGACGGGTCGTACATCGATCAGGACGTGCACCGCATCTGGGCACCGTTCACCGTCACCGCCATCGATCAGGCCACCGGCAAGTTCCGCAGCCGGGAAGGCCTGTCGGCTCCGATGGGCTTGGGCTACGAGTATCTCGACGGGCGCGCCAAGGACAAGTTCGTGCTGCCCAACGGCGTCGTGAACTACGGCAATTCCTACGACATGAAGGAGGACGCGATCGCCGCCGCCAAGCAGGCGCGCGAGAAGCTGACAGCCGCATCGGTGAAGCCGGGCAAATATGATTTGGTGCTCGAGCCCAACCATTTGGGCCT
>DASVUT010000683.1:0-2211 GCA_036386955.1 Sphingomonas sp.
CGACATCGCGCCACAGCTTGGAGAACAAGGGGTCGCCCGATGCGGGTCGCTTGTCTTCTTCCAGCGGGTCGAACGACACGCGGATCGGGATGGCGACACCTTCGCCGCATGCGATGCACTCGCGGTTGCGCAGCGCCGGGATCGCGTCCAGGAATCCGCGCGCCCCTTCGGGCATCGCGGCGCGGACGAACGCCTGGTCGCGGTCGTTGTTGAGCCGCATGGCGATGATCGTGCCGCACTGCGACAGCACGCCTTCGGCCAGATCGGACGGCCGCTGCGTGATCAGTCCCAGCGACACGCCGTATTTGCGGCCTTCCTTGGCGATGCGGCTCAGGATGCTGCCGACCGACGACCCGGTGTCGTCGCGCGGGATATAGCGATGCGCTTCCTCGCACACGAGCAGGATCGGGCGTTGCGGTTCGTTGCGCGACCAGATCGCGAAATCGAATGTCATCCGCGCCAGCACCGCGACCACCACCGCGGTGATGTCCGACGGCACGCCCGATACGTCGACGATCGAGATCGGCTTGCCGTCGCCCGGCATTCGGAAGATGCGCGACAGGAACGACGCCATCGTATCAGCAACCAGCATGCCCGAAAACATGAAGCCGTAGCGCGGATCGGCGCGAATTTCCTCGATCTTGCCCTTGAGCCGCAGGTACGGCGCGGTGTCACCCGCCCGGTCCATCTTGCCCATTTCGAGCTGGATCAGGTTGGTCAGGTCGGACAGCAGATACGGGATGGGCGCGTCCACCGTCAGCTTGGCGATCTCCTGCCCCAGCCGATTCTTCGCGCGCGCCGCGAGCAGGCATTTGGCCAGGATGTCACCGTCGATCTGCCGTTCCGACCCGTTGGTCGTCAGAAACACCTCGCAATGCTCGGCGAAGTTCATCAGCCAATAGGGCATCTGCAGGTTCGACACGTCATAGATCGCACCGGTCGTCTTGAAGGCGGCGGAATATTCTCCGTGCGGGTCGATCATCACGATGTGCCCTTGCGGGGCCAGTTGGCAGATGCGGTGGAGGATCAGCGCGGCACTGGTCGACTTGCCGGTCCCGGTCGATCCGACCAGCGCGAAATGCTTGCCCAGCATCGCATCGACATACAGCGCGGCGCGCACGTCGCGCGTCGGATACACGGTACCGATGCCAATATGCGGACGATCGTCGGCGGCGTAGATTTGCTGCAGGTCGGCGGTCGTCACCGGATACACCTCGGCACCTGGCACCGGATAACGCGTCACGCCGCGGCGAAAATTGTACAGTTTCCCCGTCAGCCGTTCCTCATCGCCCTCGCCCAGAAAATCAACTTCGGCCGCGACCCGCGTGCCGGCATCGTCCTCCAGCTTGAGCGATCGGACGTTCGCGATCAGCCAGGCCACCCCGACGCGGATCTTGATCTGGCTACCCACCGTTCCCGCCTGCGCGACGATCGGGTCGACCTCCCCCTCGATCAGAGCGAGCGCCGCACGATCGATCAGGATACGCCCGCTGCCCCCCGACACCGCGAAGACGCAGCCAATCGATCCACCCGCCGCGAACACCGTCGGCGTGGTTGGTACGATCGGGGCGGGAGTGAATTGGTGGGGAAATGGCATTGCGGTCATGGCATCGGTCCGGATCATGGCGACCTTACCGCTAGGCATCATGTGTGAAGATCGCGTTGTCGGATGAAGGAGATAGCGCTCCTCTACAGCCGCCTGGCGATCGCCCCGGCCGTCCAACCGAACAGCACCGACAACGCCACCGCGGTCAGCCCATAGGCGATTTCCGCCCGCTCGGCCGCGCGCGCGACGAAGCGTTCGAATCCGGTCTTGCGGATGTCGATGCCGCGCACGGCCGCCGCCAGCACCCGCCCGTCGCGCACCAGGAAGGTCTCGGCGGTGTAACGGCCAACCGGCACGCGCGAGGGAATGGTGACGCGCGCCCGGTACAGCACACCATCGGTGATCTCCACCGCACGCGGCGCTTCGGTGTAGAGCCCGGCCCGTCGCATCAGCTCGACGAGCCCCGACTGAAAGCGCGCTTGTTCGGGGGGCGGCGCGGAGGACGCGGGCGAGAGCTGCAGGCTGTCGACACCGAATTCGTAAATGGCCCGTGTCCGCTCATCGACCAATTGCCGCACCGGCCGCGACGATGCCACTGCATAGAAGGACGGGGCCGATCGGAACCGGCTGCTATGCGCGTTGACCCAGATGCCGGCACTCTTTTC
>DASVUT010000684.1:0-2377 GCA_036386955.1 Sphingomonas sp.
GTGACCGAATTGGCGCGGGCGCTGACGGGGTGGAGCGCGTCGGGGATCGCGCGGCAGCGGGTCGGTCGGATGCTGATCGGCGGCCAGCCCGGCGCGTTCGTCTTCGCGCCCAATCTCCACGAACCCGGCGTCCGCACGATCCTGGGCCGCCGTTTCGACCAGGTGGGGGAGGCGCAGGGGCAGGCGGTGCTGGACCTGCTGGCCACCCACCCATCGACGGCGCGTCACGTGTCGACCAAGCTCGCGCGCCATTTCGCCGGCGACACGCCACCCCCGGCGCTGGTTGCGCGGCTTGAGGCGGCTTTCCTGCGATCGGGCGGCGACCTGCCCACGCTCTACCGCACGCTGGTGGAATCGCCCGAACCTTGGCTGCCGGCACCGGCCAAGTTCAAGACACCCTGGGAATGGTCGATCTCGGCCGCACGCGCGCTCGGGCCCGAAGCCTTCGTGGCCCCGAACGCGGCCAATTTCGTCACCCAGCTCGGCCAGCGCGTGTGGCGGCCGGGCTCCCCCGCCGGGCATGATGATATCGCCTCCAGTTGGGCCGGGCCCGACGCGATCATGCGCCGGGTGGAGGCGGCGGCCTGGATCAGCGGTCGGATGCGCGAACGCCGGGATGCCGCGACATTCGCCGCGACCGCGCTCGGCACCACACCTACCGGTGCCACCGCACAGGCCATCGCCCGCGCCGAAAGCGACGCGCAAGGGATCGCCCTCCTGCTCGTCTCGCCCGAATTCATGCGGAGATAGGATCATGATCGACCGCCGTACCCTGCTCGGCCACGCCGCCCTCGGGCTCGGCGTCGCCTTCGCACCCCGCGTCGCCTTCGCCGCCGCGCCGACCGACCGCCGCTTCGTCTTCGTCATCCAGCGTGGGGCCGCCGATGGGCTGGGCACGGTCGTCCCCGTTGGCGATCCGGCCTTTGCCGGACAGCGTGGGATGCTCGCCGATGTCGCGACCGGCGGGCTCAAGCTGGACCCGATGTTCACGCTCCACCCTGCGCTGACCGAAACGGCCAAGCTCTACGGCCAGGAGCAGGCCTTGTTCGCGCATGCAGTCGCGTCGCCCTATCGCGAACGGTCGCATTTCGACGGGCAGAACGTGCTCGAGACGGGTGGCGCACGCGCTTACGGGGAAAAGGACGGCTGGCTGAACCGCATGCTGACGCTGCTGCCCGCGCGCGACGCGCGCGCCATTGCGGTCGCGGCCTCCGTGCCCATGGCGATGCGCGGCCCGCGCGACGTCGAAAGCTACGCCCCCTCCGCGCTGCCCGATGCATCGGACGATCTGCTCGCCCGCGTATCCATGCTCTATCAGGGCGACGCGCAGCTACACGCCTTGTGGACGCAGGCGATGGCGACCCGCACGCTCACCGGCGACCTGACGGACGGCAACGGACGCAACGCCGCGGCGACCGGCGCGCTCGTCGCCCGGCTGCTCGCGCCCGCCGACGGTGCCCGGATCGCGATGGTGGAGACCGGCGGCTGGGATACGCATGCCGGGCAGAAGGGCCGACTGGCGGCGCAACTGACCGGGCTCGACGCCATGGTCGCGGCCATCCGGACAGGGCTGGGACCGGTCTGGTCGGACACGCTCGTCCTCGTCGCGACCGAGTTCGGACGGACCGTGGCGGTGAACGGCACCGGCGGCACCGATCACGGCACGGCGGCGGCTGCCATGCTGCTGGGCGGCACGGTCAAGGGCGGCCGCGTCGTCGCCGACTGGCCCGGCCTCGCGCCCGCGCAGCTCCACGAGGGGCGCGATCTCAGGCCCACGACCGACCTCGACGGGTTGATCGCGGGCGCGGTGGCCGGCCATTTCGCGCTCGACCCCGCCCGCACCCTGCGGACCTTGTTCCCGCAAGCCGGGGCGGGCACAATCGGGGGGCTGATCCGGGCCTGATCGCCGGCGCGCGCTTACCGATCGTTAACGGATGGCTCCTAGCCATGGCCGCTCGATAGGAGAGTTGCATGGCCGATATCGTCACGCGCATCGCGCGCCAGGTCCGCCGCGCCCCGCCCCCGCCCGAGGCTCCGCCCCGGTTCGAGATCGCCGATCTGCTCGCCCGCGTCGACGCCGCCATCGCCCGCCGCGCGCACTGATCTTGGCGTAACCCCCGCCTGCGCCTACGCGGCGGCGATGAAGACCATCTGGTTCAATCGCGGTCATTCGCTGCTCGGCGCGCTGCAACTGATCAAGCGCGCGGGCGGCGACCGTATCCGCCTGCTCGTCTCGCACCCCCATGCCGATGCCCCCGCGCTGGCCGCCGCCGACCTGCGGCTGATCGAGCCCCCCATCGACGCCGGCTATGTCGACTGGTGCCTCGCCACCTGCCGCGCGCACCGGGTCGACCTGTTCGTCCCCGGCGAGGCACGC
>DASVUT010000685.1:0-2851 GCA_036386955.1 Sphingomonas sp.
AAAGCGACCGTCGTAGAAGTGTGGTCAGGTTACCCTCTTGATTGCGACACGGGTATAGCCATCGAGGAGGCCCATGATGACCCTCCGTTCCACCTTCGCGAAGACGGGTTCAACTGCATTGGAAGTACGATGATTGCCGGATGGGTCACGATCCTTCAAGCCTGGGAAGGCGACCACTGGAACTTGACGCGTCGGACCGATCTTGAGGGTCTATCACCTAAAGGTGCACAAGGATAAGCTCTGCGGATAGGTCCTCCGAAGCCGCCTGTCCGCTCTCCACCAACCATCGCCGTCCGGCGCTCGCAACCATCGCACCCTCCCCAACCGGAACGCAGCGTGATGGCGCGCGCCGCGACAAGCTGTCCTACCGGCTTCCCAAGAAGCATCGCGGTTGTTTGCGTGCGGGCCGCGGCCCATCTGCCCATCCATGGCAACGCTTCTCGATCCCGCCGCACGCGGCCGTGTCATTCTGGTCGGTGCAGGGCCCGGCGATCCCGGGCTGTTGACGGTGCGCGCGGTGGCCGCGCTCGCGGCGGCCGATGTGGTCGTCCATGACGGGCTGATCGACCCGGCGGTGCTCGACCTGGCACCGCCCACCGCCCAGCGCATCTCGGTCGCCAAGCAGCGCGCGCGCCACACCCTGCCCCAGGAGGCGATCAACGCGCTGATCATCGCGCATGTCCGCACCGGGAGCGTCGTCGTCCGGCTGAAGGGCGGCGATCCGTTCGTCTTCGGGCGCGGCGGCGAAGAGGTGGAGGCGGTGCGCGCCGCGGGGCTGCCGGTGGAGGTCATTCCCGGCGTTTCGGCGGCGCTCGGCTGCGCGGCGGAGGCGATGCTGCCGCTCACCCACCGCGACCATAGCTCGGCGGTCAGCTTCGTCGCGGGGCAGTGCAAGGGGTTGAGCGAACAGGACTGGTCCGGGCTCGCCGGTCAGGGCCGAACGCTCGTGATCTACATGGGCGTCGCCACCGCCGCCGCGATCGCCGACAAGCTGATCGCCGACGGCGTCGCGCCCGACATGCCCGTCGCGGTGCTGGAACGCGGGACGCTCCAGGGCGCGCGCGCGCTCAGGACGCTGCTGGCCGATCTGGGGCCGATGGTCACGCGCGAGCGGATCGCCAGCCCGGCGATCATCGTCGTGGGCGAGGTCGTGACGCTGTCGGATGCCGAGGACAAGCTGGCGCGCTGGGCGCGCGTGGCCGAGGCGGCGGCGGCATGAAGCTGTTGACGGGCAACGATCTCGCGACCGGCGATGTGCTGTGGTGGACCGGCACCGGCTGGTCACGCCATGTCGAGGATGCCGCCGATGTCGGCCATGACGGCGAGGCCATCCTGCGCGCCGAGGAAGGCGCGCGGCGGGTCAATGTCCCCTATCTCATCGATGCGACGCCGGGCCCCGACGGCCCCCGGCCCGCGCACATCAAGGATCGAATCCGCGCGCTGGGGCCCACGGTCCGGCTCGACCTGACGCTCAGACCCGCCGATCCCGCCGCGGGAAGCTGGGTGATATGACCGCGACCTTTCCGACCGGACGACGCCATGTATAGATACGACCAGTATGACCAGAGCATCGTCGATGCGCGCGTCGACGAGTTTCGCGACCAGGTGAACCGGCGGCTGTCGGGTGCGCTGAGCGAGGATCAGTTCAAGCCGTTGCGGCTGATGAACGGGCTCTACCTGCAATTGCACGCGTACATGCTGCGCGTGGCGATCCCGTACGGCACGCTCGACGGGCGGCAGATGCGGATGCTGGCGCATGTCGCGCGCACCTACGACCGTGGCTATGGTCATTTCACGACGCGCCAGAACCTCCAGTATAATTGGATCAAGCTGGCGGAGGCTCCTGACATTCTTGCCGATCTGGCAACGGTCGAGATGCATGCCATCCAGACATCGGGCAATTGCATCCGCAACATCTCGTCCGACCAGTTCGCGGGCGCCGCGGCGGACGAGGTGTGCGATCCGCGGCCCTGGGCCGAGCTGATCCGGCAATGGTCGACCTTCCATCCGGAGTTCACCTACCTCCCCCGCAAGTTCAAGATCGCGGTGATCGCCGCCGCCGAGGACCGCGCGGCGATGCGGCTGCACGATATCGGGCTGCAATTGCTGGAGCGTGACGGCGTGCTCGGTGCTGCCGTCTATGTCGGGGGCGGCATGGGCCGTACACCCATGATCGCGCCGCTTATCAGGGACTTCGTGCCGGCTTCTCAACTGCTGTCGTATCTGGAGGCGGCGCTTCGCGTGTATAATCGCTGGGGCCGCCGCGACAATATCTACAAGGCGCGGGTCAAGATCCTGATCCACGAACGCGGCCCCGACGCCTATCGCGCCGAGGTCGAGGCGGAGTTCGCGGCGCTGCTCGACCAGGGCATCGATCCGCCGGCGGCCGAACTCGCCCGGATCACGGCGATGTTCGCCCCACCTCCGTTCGGCGACGCGCCGGCCGGGATCGACCGGGCCGATCCCGCCTTTGCCGCCTGGGTCGACCAGAATGTCGCGCCCCACAAACAGGCGGGGCATGCGATCGTCACGATCAGCCTGAAGCCGATCGGCGGCATCCCCGGCGACGCGACGGCCGAGCAGATGGACGTGATGGCGGACCTGGCCGAACGGTTCAGCCATGACGAACTGCGCGTCACCCATGCCCAGAACATCGTCCTGCCGCATGTGCGCGAAGCGGACCTTCACGCCGTATGGAAGGCCTTGGTCGCGGCCGGGCTGGCGACCGCGAACCTGGACCTGATCAGCGACATCATCGCCTGTCCCGGGCTCGATTATTGCAGCCTGGCGAACGCGCGCTCGATCCCGCTGGCGCAGAAGATCGGCGAACGGTTCGCGGCGCGCGAGCGGG
>DASVUT010000686.1:0-2472 GCA_036386955.1 Sphingomonas sp.
GGCAGGGCGAGCCCCGCCGCCCATCCGCTGTCGATCGTCGCCTCGATCGCGCGCGCGTCGTCGTTGCCGGGGTTGGCGAGCGCCGCCGCCATGACAGCGCTGCGCGCGACGGCATCCGGCAACGCGCCGGCCGCGACGAGCTGCGCGACGCTGAACGCGCCGCGATTGAGAGCGTCCTGCCGCTTGCCCTGTGGCGCGGCGCGGATCGAGCCGCACTCGCGATCGAGCGCGGTCTGTATGTAGCGGTCAATGCCATCCGTGCCGCCCGCAACCCTCAGCTTCGGCGGGCTACCGCTCGCGACTTTCGGCGTGGGCTGTCCACTCTTTGTCGCCTTGCGGGGTTGCAGGATGGAGATCAGCGCAGCGGGCGCGTCTACGACGTCCGCCTCGGCATTATCGCGGAGCCATCGGTAGGACCGGCCATCCTGCATGACGCTCGGCGGGACGATGACGTAGCCGCCCTCGCCGCGAACATCGACGTGGCGCGGTAGATTGCCGCGATTTCGGATGGGATCACCGGCCGGCTGGTTCAGATAGACGTGCACGCCGCCCGACGGCGTGCGGACCGCAAGCGACACGGGCAGCGGCACCCCGACCTGCCCCTCTAATTCGCTCTTCAGACGATCGAGCGTCCACTCTTCGCCGGTCGCATCATCGGTGCGCGGGTCGAAGTCCAAAACGAACAGGCCGTTCCCGCCCATCGCTACGCCGATCATCGCTTTCGGCCACTTGCCCCACCAAGCGCGAACCTGGTCGGGATCCTTGGTCGCCTTCTTCAGCCCACCGGTGCCCTTGATCGGCTTGCCCGCGTCGTCGCGATCGGCAGCGACGAGCGGCCGCTTGTCCTGTGGTGAGCAAGGAAACACCGGCCAGCCTCGCGCGGCATAGGCGAGCGCAGCGTCGAGCGTATCGCTCATTACAGCGCCTCCAGCCCGATGTGCGCCCCGCCACGGGCAAGCTCGATCCCGGGGCCGCAACCTGGTATCACGTTCTCCCTGCCGGCGAGCAGCCCAAGGCGACGGTGTGCCATAAGGCGTGCGCGGTGGAGCGTCATTGCGCCAGACGGCGGGTAGCGCTTGTCGGTGTGGAGGAAGGGGAACAGCGTGACGACGACGTAGCGGGCAGCGCCCTTGACCTGCGGCTGCCGCACGATCTGGACGGTGGGGGTCGCGCACGACCAGGCGCGACCGTGATATTTGCCGCCTACCGGCCAACCGTTCGGGCGTTCCGCGAAACAGTGGGCCATTGCGGCTTCGATCCGGGCGAAGCCTGTCAGTTTCGACGCCGCGCACCCGGTACTTAGTTCGCAGTTGGCAGGTAAGTCGCTGTTATCAGGTGAGCCGCTCTGACCGTCTAAACTGCGAAAATCGGAGGATAAAGCGCGAGTCGCCTTGGCTTTGCAGTCCTCTGCGTCACCACTCCGCCATCGGGCCTCGATCGTGCGGGAGGCGCGCAGTTGCACGCGCACCGCCCGGGCGTCAACCGCCCACCATCACGCCAGCCGCAACAACGCGTCGACGAGTGGCACGTCGGCGGGCGGCATTGGCCACGCGTGCATGTCGTCCGGCCGCACCCAGGCGAGCGCGTCGGCTTCGATCGCTCGCGGCTCGCCCGTCCATTCGCGCGCCGTATACAGCAGCAACAGGAGGTGCCGGTCGCCCGCCGGGGCGCTGGCAAATGCGGTTGGGGACATCGCGTCGGGTTCTACGACGACACCCAGCTCCTCCATCAGCTCGCGCGCCAACGCGGCTTCCGGTCCCTCGCCCGGCTCGATCTTGCCGCCGGGGAATTCCCATAACCCCGCCAGTGACTTGCCCGCCGGCCGCTGCTGCAACAGCACGCGTCCGTGCCCATCGATCATCGCCGCCGCGACGACGGGCAGAAGCTGTGTGTTGGTCATTCGTTAAGCCCTTTGGCGGTAGCGTGGCGGTATGGAGCGACCACGCCTGTCGGCATCACGCCTTTCCAAGCTGGCGGGGCGGCTCGCCGTCGATCGTCGCGGTGCGACCGCGCTGGAATATGGCCTCATCCTCGCCCTGGTCGTCATCGCCATGGTCGGCGCGCTCAGCATGGTGGCCGATGCGACCGTGGGCATGTGGACCAACACCAGCACCAAGGTCCAAAACGCCCGCTGAACTCCGTTCGGCGGGGCGGGCGCGATCTTAAGAGTTTCGCAACTCCCGAATCGTACAAGGTCCCTGCTGCTCCGGCTTTCCGGTTCAGCCGGGTGACTGAAGCTTCCAGCATGGAGACCGGAATGAAGACTCTTCGCAAGTTCATCAAGAACAACAAGGGCGCGACCGCCATCGAGTACGGCCTGATCGCCGCGCTGATCGCCGTTGCCGCCATCGCCGCCATGCAGGGTCTGGGCAACAGCCTGAAGAAGACCTTCGGCAACGTTTCGACGAAGCTCGACACCAGCGTCACCTGATCCCAGGCGACGACGTCGACGAACATTGGGGGTGGCGGAAC
>DASVUT010000687.1:0-5211 GCA_036386955.1 Sphingomonas sp.
GGCCGAGCAGATGATCCGACTAGAGCGCGACCTGACGAGCACGGCGCAGGCGATGCGGGCGCTTGTCGAGGCGCGCGGGCCGGAGACGGTGCGCGGAGTGGCCGAACTGATGGACGCGCGGATGGGGCCGGGGTCGCACGCCCGGTTCATGCGGGAGCTCGAGGAGGAAGCCGGTGTCGAAAGCGGGGATCAACGTCGAGTACGGCGTGGAGCGGATAGGCAAGCTGGAGCGGATCGCGGCCAAGAGGGGCATCAGTCGAAGCGACCTGCTCCGGAGGATGGCGGACCAGGAGATCGCGGATGATGAGGCGGGGATCGAACGGTCTGTCGCCCCGGTCGTTCAGATTACGCCTGCGGACATTTCGCGCATGGTGGTTCAGATCACTAAGCTCCATGTCGAGGCGAACCGATTGCATAAGTCCATCGACCGACGGGATAGGAGTATGGTCGACCGGGAGGCGACTTTCGAAGCGGAGAAGGCTGAGTACGCCGGACAAATCCGCGAAGCGTTCCATGTCTCGGCTGATGGCATCCTCGGAGAGCTGGCGCCGGCGATGAAGGGAGCGATAAGCGACGCGGTTGAAGCCGAGATCGCCAGGGTTCAACAGGAAATGGCGGCGGCCAAGAAGGAGTTCCATGAGCGCGCCAGAGAAGCCGAATTCGCGCTTCAACGAACCAATCGACGCTGGTGGACGGCCGCCATCTCAATGCCGACACTCATCACAGCCATGATCCTGCTGACAATCATGATCCAGCTTCGGTAGGCGGTCATGTTGGGCAGCGGAACTCTATTGTGATCTCGCTCGCGCCTTTGTCGTCGGCAAGCGATGCAGCGAGCTACTATGCCAAGGATAACTACTACACCGCCGACCAAGGTGAGAGCTCGAGCAGCTGGGCTGGGCAAGGTGCTGAGGAGCTGGGCCTTTCCGGACCGGTCGACACCAAGGCTTTCGAAGCGGTGCTCAAGGGCGAGCTGCCGAACGGTACGGTGCTTGACGGAAAGCGCGGCGACCATCGCCCGGGCTGGGACGTCACCATGTCGGCGTCGAAATCGGTATCGCTCCTGGCGCTGATCGGAGGCGACCAGCGTCTGGTCGCGGCTGTGCGCGAGGCGGCGGTCGCGACGGTTAATTGGGTGGAGAAGAGCCTAGCCGAGAGTCGCGTCAGCGTGGACGGGCAGCAGCGCCCCGAACGCACCGGCAACCTCGTGATCGCGACGTTCCTCCACGATGTGAACCGGGCCGAAGAGCCGCAGCTGCACGTCCACAACCCAATCGTCAACGCGACCAGAACCTCCGATGGCAAATGGCATGCGCTGCACGGTGACGAGCTGTACCGTCGTCAGCACGTCATGGATGCGGTCTTCCAGGCGTATCTTCGGTGGCGGGTGGAGGCGCTCGGCTACACGACGGTCAAGGCTAAGAACGGGCGCAACGGCGCGTTCGAAATCAAGGGCGTGTCGCGCGCCGTGATCGAGGCGTTTTCCGTCCGGTCATCGGAGATCAACGCCTACCTAAAGGAGAATGGCCTGAAGGGTACGCCGGCCGAGCGCGAGATCGCTGCTCGCGCGACGAGGTCGCCCAAGGCGCCCGTGCTCTCGCCCGAGCAGCGTGCGGAAGGGTGGCGTGCCCTGGCGGAGCAGAATGGCCTAGATGCGAAAGGATTGATCGAAGCTGCGATCGCCCGCGCCGAGCGCGGCGAGACGGTCTGGACCCGAGTGGTGGAAGGACTGCGCGGGGCGGGAGAGAAGGGATTGGCGTTCGCGGCCCGCATGGGGCTTACGCCACGCGACGGGGACGCGCTCGTGCCCGAGCGGCTCGGCAGGCTCGAGCCGCGAGCCTATGCCGCAGCGCAGGCGGTGGCGTCCGCGGTCCGCGACCTCGGCGAGCGTGAGGCCGCCTATCACCGGCTCGAGATCGTCCGCGTGGCACTGGCGCGGCGCGGACCGATCCTCGTTAGTGACGTCGAGGCTCGCATCGATCTCCTGACCGCCAAAGGCCGCCTGATCGCCAGTAGCGGTCTGATGGTGACGACGGAAGGCGCGCGGGCCCTGGAGCAGGCGCACTTGGACGCTGTGAGGGCGGGGCAGGGGCAATCCGCCGCGATGGTGCCTGTGCTCGAAGCACCCGCGCGAGCGCAGGAGGCCGCGCGCGAGCTCGGCCTGAGGCGGCTCAACCCGGGCCAGGCGGCGGCGGCCTCGCTGATCCTCTCGTCCTCCGACCGCGTTGTGAACGTGCAAGGGGCGGCCGGACGCGGGAAGTCGGCGGCTCTCGCACCCGTCGTCGCGATCGCTAGGGCCGAGGGCCGCACCACGCTCGCGGTCTCCTCCTACAATACGACGGCACGCGAGCTGGGGCAGAAGACCGATGCGCCGTGGTCGACGCTCGCCAAATTGCTGGGCCAGCATCGGCGCGTCATAGACGGTAAAGCCTCGCCCGCTGACCTGGCGAAGTCGGTGGCTGAGCTCGGCGGCGCGGTCCTGCTCCTGGACGAAGCGAGCCAGGTCGGCACCTACGACATGGAGCGGCTGGTCCGGCTCGCGAACCTCACCGGCATGGCGCGTCTCGTCCTGACGGGCGACAAGGACCAGACGGGCGCGATCGGCTCGGGCAAGCCGTTCCAGCAGTCGCAGGAGGCCGGGCATGCGACCGCGCACCTGACGGAGAACCTCCGTTCCGCGTCGCCCATGATGAAGACCGTAACGGCGGCGCTGGAGCGCGGCGACGTGTCGGGTGCGTTCAATGCGCTCAGGCCGGCCACGATCGAGGTGCCCAGGGGCGGGCAGCCCGCGGTGGCGGCGCGCCTCTGGGCCGCGATGGAGACGGGTCAGCGCGACGAGACTCTGCTCATCGCGTCGGGTCGCGCCATGCGGTCGGCGGCGAACCAGGCTGCGCAGGCCGAGCTGAAGGCGGCCGGTGAGATCGACGGCCGCGGGGTGCGGGTCGCCGTGCTCGACCGGGTGACGATGACGCGCGAGCATTCGCGTCAGATCGAAGCATATGAACAGGGGCGCATCGTCGAGTTCCGGACGAACCTGCGCACGCAGGGCTTCGGGCAAGGCGAGCAGGGCGTGGTAATGGACGTCGTCGATGATCGGGTGCGGATCAGGACGGCGTCGGGCGAGATCCGCGACTTCCGGCCGGACAAGCTGCCGAAGAACCTCAAGTACGATGCGGTATCCGTATTCGAGTGGAAGGAGGTGGAGCTGCACCGGGGCGACCGCATCCGCTGGACGGACAGCGACCATGGGCGCGGACTTCTGAACGGCGACCTCGCACGCGTGGAGGAGGTGGGTGGCGGCAAGCTCGTCGCGTCATCGCTCGCCGACGGCACCGTGCACGAGATCGGGCGCGACGATCGGATGCTCAGACGCCTGGATCTCGCATATGCCGTGAACGTGCACATCGCCCAGGGCATGACCATCAAGAACGGGATCATGATGATGAGCTCGGGCGAGCGTAATTTGAACACGAGGAAAGTCTTCGTCACCGCGGCGACCCGTATCTCAGAGTCCCCGAAGCTGGTGGTCGACGACGGCCGCAAGATCGAGCGCGCGATCAACCGCAATCCCGGCGACAAAACGTCCGCTCTCGAGGTCGCGGCGGGCGCGCGGGAGTCAGGTGCAAGCGGTAAGGGTGACATCCGCTCGCCTATCGATCACGCGCTCGGACGGTATACGCGGGCGTTCAGCGCGAGCGAGGCGATGCGCGAACCAGGCGAGGCGATGTCGCCGGGGCAGCAGCGCGAGCTGGCGCAGGCCGCGGCGGTGCTCGATCGCGTACGGCCGAACGGTGCCGAAGATCTCCAGATCGTGCTCGATCGCAGGCCCGAGCTCACGGGCCCGATGACGCAGGACCGGTCGGGCGAGGTTCGGCAAGCCTGGATGGACGAGGGACGGACCCGCGCCGACCCGCGCGCCTATGCCGAGCGGTTCGTGGAGGACTGGCGTGAGGCGTCAGTCGAGCGTGGAGAGGCGAAGGGGTGGCGTGCGGAGGAGAGGGTCGAGCGCCGTTTGGGGCGGCTGACCGACCGCATGAACCGCGACCCGCTGCTGGAGATCGCGCTGGACAAGGCTATTCCCGAGCGACACCGCTCGGCCGACGAGCAGGGCAGGGGAGGGCTCGTCCGCGACCGGGATCGCGATTTCGACATGGGGCGGTGAGGCGGGTCGTGGAGCGCTGACCGCACCGAGGGATTGCAAAGTACAAAGGAACCAAGCGCCCGCATTTGCCGGTGCTCGAACTCTGTTGCCATTACGATCCGCAAGGGCTTCTCGCGAGCCCATGCCAGATTACTCAATCTTCCAGATACATGGGTCGGGGTAGATTCATATGGCACACGACCGCAAGCATGACCGGACTGGCCAGCGGGTTCTCGCCTATCTCGACGAGCACCGGCTGGACCACACGCCCGACCACTATCTTTTTGCACACCGTGTTCTGTTCGGCGAGGACCAGGCGTTCCTCGAAACGGTTGGCCGGATCACGGACGGCGGGGTCCGGATTTCTTTGGCTCAGGTCCAGCAGCTCCTACCCGCTCGATCGGCCAAGGGGGAGGCGATCAGAGACCTGGCACCCGCGCTTGACGGGTTGACTCTGAGGGTGCTCGACATCGCTGGCGCTGCGGCGACCGCCACGGGCGACCTCAACCGCGAGCTGGTCACCTCGATGGCAGCGATGCTGGACCCGGGCGGGGCCGATGTGCGCCCGATTATTACGAACATGATCGAGCGGACGGCCGGAGCCGAGGCGCGATTACGTGAGGCGGTCCGACAAGCTCGGCAACTGCGTCACGACCTGAACGCGCTTCACGACCATCAGTCACGCGATCAGCTGACTGGCTTTCTTAACCGAGCCGCAATGGAGCAGCGGCTTGCTACAGCGATTGCAGAACCAGCCGGGTGCTCCCTCGCGATCGTCGATGTGGATCAGCTCCAAGCCTTCAATGCCGAGTACGGCCATGCGGTTGGCGACCGGATCCTGCGCGCTACTGCCGAGACGCTGCGGGAGAGCTGCTCGAGGCATACGCTCGCGCGTTGGGACGGAGGAAAGTTCATGGTGTTGTTTGAGGCCACAGGACTTACCGAGGCTGCAGGCTTGGTAGAGACCGCACGCGGGGCGCTCACAGCTAGGCGTATGAAGCTGCGCGAGAATGACAGGCCACTTGGTATGGTGAGCTTCTCGTCCGGCGTTGTCTCTTCTCGTTCTCGAG
>DASVUT010000688.1:0-2382 GCA_036386955.1 Sphingomonas sp.
TCGCCGCCGCCATAATGACATTCTCGGTCGCGCCCACCGACACCACCGGAAACCGGTACCGCCCACCGGAGAGCCGCCCGCCTGGCGCGGTCGCGCGGACATAGCCCGCCGCCATCTCCAGCTCGGCCCCGATCGCCTCCAGTGCCTTCAGGTGCAGGTCGATCGGCCGGTTCCCGATCGCGCAGCCGCCGGGCAGCGACACGCGCGCCTCGCCACCCCGCCCCAGCAGCGGTCCCAGCACCAGGATCGACGCGCGCATTTTGCGTACGATATCGTACGGCGCCTCGGTCGAGGTCAGCCGTCCGGCACGGATCGTCATCACCCGCCCGAACTCCTCGGGCCGCGTACCCTCGATCGCGGTCGACGCGCCGAGCTGGTTGAGCAGATGCCCGAACCCGTCGACATCGGCGAGCCGCGGCAGGTTGCGCAGCGTCAGCGGCTCATCCGTCAGCAGGGCGGCGGGCATCAGCGTAAGCGCCGCGTTCTTGGCGCCGGAAATGGGCAGGCGACCGGCGAGCCGGTGGCCGCCGCGGATCAGGATACGGTCCATGCGATCGGCTGTAGGCGGACACGGGCGATGCGCCAAGGGGAGCAGGTCGATGATCCCGCTTGATCGAGTTTAATGCCCGCGATCGGACGATTTGCTTTCTGTTTCCTTACTTTATTGGGGGACACGGCGTTTTGGCCGCAAGCTGCTTCGCCGAACGTCTCGGCGATCTGATCGACCTCACTCCCGGGGAGCGAAGCGTGCTTGCTCGCCTGGAGGAACGCGTGCGTCCGCTTCGGCGCGGCCAGATCCTGGTACGCGAGAACGATCCGCAAGCCGAACTGTTCATCGTCCAGTCGGGCACCCTGATGAGCTATGTGCTGCTCGACGATGGCAGCCGCCAGATCCTGCGCTTCCTGTTTCCCGGCGACATGATGGGCTTTTCCGCGCTCGTCTATCGCCGCTCCGCGGAGTCGATCGCGGCGATGACCGATTGTTATGTCTGTCCGTTCGACCGGCAGGTTCTCAGCCGATTGACGCTCGAACAGCCGCGGCTGGCTGCGGTGATGCTCGTCATGAACCAGCTCGAACGCGTCGCGCTGAACGATCGGCTGGCGGCGCTGGGGCGCAGTTCGGCCAAGGCACGTATCGCCGCGCTGCTGCTGGAAATCCGCGACAGCGTCGCCCCGCGGGACGGATCGCGAGAACCCAGCTTCGTGCTGGGCGTGACGCAGGAGGAGATCGGCGATGCGACGGGGCTGACTGCGGTGCACGTCAACCGCATGCTGCGCCAGCTCGAACTCGAAGGGATGATCGCGCGCGATCATGGCCGGGTCACGCTGCTCGCCGCAGCCTCGCTCGCGCGGGTCGCGAACTACACCAACCGGCTCGACAATCTCGATCTCGGCTGGCTGCCCGCCCCGGCGTGATGGTTCACGCCTTCTCCAAAGTGCATTGCAGCGGGTGCTGGTTCTGGCGCGCGAAGTCCATGACCTGGCTCACCTTGGTCTCGGCGACTTCGTAGGAAAAGACACCGCACACGCCGACGCCTTTCTGATGGACATGCAGCATCACGCGCGTCGCGGCCTCCATGTCCATGCGAAAGAAGCGCTGCAGGCACAGCACGACAAACTCCATAGGCGTGTAATCGTCGTTGAGCATCAGCACGCGGTACGGCGTCGGCTGCTTCGTCTTGGCTTTGCTCTTGGTGGCGATCCCGACCCCGCCACCGCGCCGGTCGTCCTCGCCTCCGTCGTCCCGACGTTCGTTCATGGTGATCGCTTCTCGGGTCATGCGTGGTTGAAAATATGGCAAGCGGCCCGGTGAGGGCAAGGGGGCGCGAACGCGAAAAGGGGCGACCGTCGCCGACGGCCGCCCCTTTTGCATGCTGGGAACCGGTAGGTTACGCGGCAACCAGCTTCATCTTGTCGGCTGCGACCGCCATGCGGTTCGAGATCGGCTGAGCGACCTCGCCGGCCAGCTTCAGCATCGTCTCGGTCGAACGCGAGCTCTGCGCGACCATCTGGTCGAACGACTGGCGGATCATGTCGCTCTGGACCTTCATGAATTCGGTCGGCGACTTCACCGACGCCAGCGTCTTCATCATCGCGGTCGACTGTTCGAGCTGCGACTTGGCGAAGGCGGCAACGTCCTGGCCGAGCGATTCGAAGCCGCGGGCGATGATCTTGGACGATTCAACCATCGCCTCCAGATTGCCCTTGTTAAAGGCGGCCAGCTCTTCGGCCATCTTCGCGGTCTTCTCCATCGCGCCCTTGGCCTGGCTGTTCACGTCGGCGAACATCGTCTCGGTGTGGGCGGTGGCGGTCTCGATTGTGGTGGTGGCGTCCATGGTCATGTCCTCTACGGTAGGTTGCGCCGGAACCGCGGCGGGCGGA
>DASVUT010000689.1:0-3303 GCA_036386955.1 Sphingomonas sp.
GGTGTCGGGTGCGACGCCTGATATCGCGGCCCAGGCGGCGGCGTCCTGCGCCAGCGCGTCGGCACCGCTGATGGGGGTGGTCTGCGCCACGGCCGATCCCGCCACGAACGGGTTCAGGAGGCCGAGCATGACCGCCCATCGCCAACTCGCCATCGATCGTCCCGCCACCATGCGGGAGCGTAAACACTTTTGGGCCTGAACGGCGAGTGACTTCGATTCGGGCGGACGGTGATCGCCGCCGGGCAAGATGGGGCCGCCCCGTTCGGGACGGCCCCAGGTCCGATTATGCGGTCGCCATGTCCGCCTTGGCGTTGGTCTTGGACGTGGCGAGCGTCGTCAGTTTTTCATCGGTGGCCTTTTCCTCGGCGAGCGTTTGTTCGAACAAGGCGACCGCCTGCGTATGGCCGAGCTGCTGCGCCCAGGCGATCAGCGTGCCGTAGCGCGTGATCTCGTAATGCTCGACGGCTTGTGCCGACGCGATCAGCGCCGCGTCCAGCACCGACTTGTCGGCCACGTCGCCAATGATCTCATTCGCCTCCTTGATGATGCCGTCGATCGCCGGGCAGGTCACGGCCTTGGGCGTCTGGCCGAGCGATTCGAACGCGCGGTCCAGCCGGGCGATCTGCTGCTCGGTTTCGCGCAGATGCGTTTCGAACCCCATGCGCAGTTCGGGATCGGTCGCCTTCTCGATCATCTTGGGCAGCGCCTTGGTGATCTGGTGCTCGGCATAATAGACATCCTGCAGCTGGTGCAAGAACAGGTCGTCCAGCGTCGCGATGTCCTTGGTGAACAGGCCCATGATGCTATCCTTCTGGTTGGAACGGGTCGGCGTGCGCGCCTGGCGATATAGCGAACGCCGGGGCCGAGGGTTCCGCGCGTGCGCCACCGGATGTTCCCGTGTGGAACATTCGCGAGCGCCATACGGTTGAGCCGCTTGCCAATTCGGAGACCGCGCCATGGCCGAGACACTGCACGACGATGCGCCACCTGCCACGTCCAAGCACCCCGCCGCTGCAGCCGCCGCCATCGCGAGCGGCGTTCCCGAAGGCAAGGGCAGCAGTGCGGTCGGGCGCTCGGTCACCATCGATCGCCCCGCGGCCGAACTCTACGCTTTCTTCCGCGACTTTTCGAACCTGCCGAGCTTCATGGAGAATGTCGTCAGCATCGATGTGCTGGACGACACGCGCTCGCACTGGGTGGTGAAGGCACCGGCCGGCCGCACGGTGGAATGGGACGCGCGCGTCACCGAAGAGCAACCGGGCAAGTTCATCGCCTGGACCGCCGAAGACGGTGCCGACGTGCCCAATAGCGGGCGGATCGAGTTCCGGGAGGCGGGCGCGCGTGGCACGGTCGTCCATGCGACGATCCTCTACGATCCGCCGATGGGGATCGTGGGCAAGGTCGTCGCCAAGATGTTCCAACGCGAACCCAATATGCAGGCGCGCCAGGACCTGAAGCGTTTCAAGCAGTTGATGGAAACGGGCGAGGTCACGACCAATGCCCGCAACCAGCGTCAATATGCCGAGGAGAAGAACTGATGCGCGCGCTGGTGTGGCACGGCAAGCATGACGTGCGCGTCGACACGGTTGACGATCCCGAGATCGTCAATCCGCGCGATTGCATCCTGAAGGTCAGCTCCACCGCGATCTGCGGGTCCGACCTGCACCTTTATGACGGCTATATCCCGACCATGAAGGCGGGCGATATCCTGGGCCATGAGTTCATGGGCGAGGTCGTCGAGGTCGGCGCGAAATCCACGCTGAAGAAGGGTCAGCGCGTGGTGGTGCCGTTCAACATCGCGTGCGGCAGCTGCTACCAATGCAAGAAAAGCCAATATTCCGGCTGCGACAATTCCAACCCGGCCGACAATGCCGAGATCGGCGGCGCGCTCTATGGTCAGGCGATGCCTGGCATCTTCGGCTATAGCCACATGACCGGCGGCTATGCGGGTGGACAGGCGGAATATGTCCGCGTGCCCTATAGCGATGTCGGGCCGGTCGTGATCCCCGACGGCGTGCCCGACGACAAGGTGCTGTTCGTGTCCGATGTCCTGCCGACCGGATGGCAGGCGGCCGAATTCGCGCAGATCGAACCGGGCGATACGGTCGCGGTGTGGGGTTGCGGCCCGGTGGGACTGTTCGCGGTGCAGTCGGCGTTCCTGATGGGTGCCGAGCGCGTGATCGCGATCGACCATTTCCCGCGCCGGCTGGAACTTGCGCGGCAGTTCGGGGCCGAGACGATCAACTTCGAGGACTCGGCGGTTTATGACGCGCTGATGGAGATGACCGGGGGCATCGGCCCCGACGCTTGCATCGACGCGGTCGGGCTGGAGGCGCATGGCGCGTTCGTCGACAACATCGTCGACCAGATCAAGGCATCGACCTTCCTGGGGACCGACCGCATCCATTCGGTCCGGCAGGCGATCCTGGCCTGCCGCAAGGGCGGGCGCATCTCCATGCCCGCGGTTTACGGCGGCTTCGTCGACAAGTTCCCGCTGGGTGCGTTCATGGAGAAGGGGCTGACGCTCAAGACCGGCCAGACGCACGTCCAGCACTATATGCCCGGGCTGCTGAACGCGATCATGGAAGACAAGATCGACACGACCTTCCTCATTTCGCACCGCATGCCGCTCGAACGCGCGCCCGAGGCGTACAAGATGTTCCACGATGAACAGAATGTCGCGACCAAGATCGTTCTGAAAACCGACACCGCATTCGCCTGAGGAGAGTCCACATGGCCAACAAGTTCGCGATCATCACGGGTGCCTCGACCGGCATCGGCTTCGAACTCGCCACGCTCGCGGCGCAGAACGGGTACGACATCCTCGTCGTCGCGGACGAACCGCTGATCGACGCCGCCGCGCGTGATTTCGAGCAGTTCGGCACCGAGGTGCAATCGGTCGAGGCCGACCTGTCGACGACCAACGGGGTGGAAACCCTGCTGTCGGCGGCGAAGGGACGGCAGATCGACCTGTTGTGCGCCAATGCCGGGCGCGGGCTTGGCCACGCATTCCTTGATCAGGATGTGACGGCATGGCGTCACGTGGTCGATACCAACATCGTCGGCACGGCCTATCTTCTGCAACGCGTCCGGCGCGACATGGTGGCGCGCAACGACGGCAAGGTGCTCGTCACCGGATCGATCGCGGGTTACATCCCGGGCAGCTTTCAGGCGGTCTATAACGGCACCAAGGCGTTCATCGACAGCTTCGTCGCCGCGATCCAGAACGAGCTGAAGGACGCGGACGGCGTCACCATTACCAACCTGATGCCGGGCCCTGTCGAGACAGAGTTCTTCGCGCGC
>DASVUT010000690.1:0-3039 GCA_036386955.1 Sphingomonas sp.
CTGTCCTTATTCCTGCGTTTGCTCGACTTCGGCGTCGTCCTGCTCTTCTTCACCCTTGACGCTGATGACCAGGTGGCTGGTCCGCTTCATGATGTTGTAAGCCTTGCCGCGGTCCTTGGGCTGGAAGCGCTTGATGATCGGGCCGCCGTCGACGCGGGCCTCGCTCACGAAGAGCGCGGTCTGCCCGGGGGCGGTGTTCTGTTCCTGGTAGTTGGCGACCGCGCTCTTGATGCACTTGCTGACGAAGACGGCGGCGCGCTTCTTGGAGAACTGAAGCATGCTCAGGGCGTCGTCGACGTCGCGGCCGCGGACGAGGTCCATCACCAGTCGCGCCTTGCGCGGGGCGATGCGGGCGAAGTTGTGTTTGGCGATATGGGGCATTGGTGTCACCGAATGGTTGCTGCTGGAGCTAAGCCGCTAGCGGCTTAGCTTTAGCGGGCCGCGTCCTTCTTGCTTCCGGAGTGGCCGCGGTACGTACGGGTCGGCGAGAACTCACCGAGCTTGTGGCCGACCATGTCTTCGGTCACGAAGACGCGGATGAATTTGTTCCCGTTGTGCACTTCGAAATTGTGCCCGACGAACTCCGGGATGATCGTGCACGCACGGGCCCAGGTCCGGATCAACGTCTTGGCCTTGCGGTCGTTGAGGACGCTGACCTTGCGGTAGACCTTCTCGTCGACGTACGGGCCTTTTTTGCTGCTTCTGCTCATCACACTCTCCGATTAGACGTTGGCCGATTACACGTTGACGGTCTGCGGACGCGGCTGGAACTTGCCGAACTTGCGGCGACGCAGGATCAGCTTCTCGCTGTGCTTGGTGCTGCTGCGGGTGATGCCGCCCTTGGCGGGCACGCCGGTCTTGCTGACCGGGTGACGGCCGCCGTTGCTGCGGCCTTCGCCGCCGCCCATCGGGTGGTCGATCGGGTTCATCGCCTTGGCACGCGTGTGCGGGCGGATGCCGCGGTGGCGGTTACGGCCGGCCTTGCCGATCGTGACGTTCATCCAGTCGCTGTTGCCGATCTTGCCGATCGTCGCCCGGCACTTGCTCTTGAGCCGGCGGATTTCGCCGCTGGGCAGGGTGACGACGGCGTAGTCGCCTTCCTTGCTGCTGAGCCGGGCCGCGAGGCCCGCCGACCGGACGAGCTTGCCGCCCTGGCCGGGGTTCATTTCGACGTTGTGGATGTCGAGGCCGACGGGGATGTTGGCTAGCGGCAGGCAGTTGCCGACGTCGGGGCCGGAGTCGGGGCCGTTGTAGACCTTGTGCCCGACCGTCACGCCCTCGGGGGCGAGGATGTACGTCTTCTCGCCATCGGCGTACTCGACGAGGGCGATGAAGCACGAACGGTTGGGATCGTATTCGATCGACTGCACGGTGCCTTCGACGCCGTCCTTGCTGCGCTTCCAGTCGATGATGCGGTACAGCTTCTTGTTGCCGCCGCCGTGGTGCTTGGCCGTGATCACGCCGTGGTGGTTGCGCCCGCTCGGGCGGACCATGCCGACGGTCAGCGACTTCTCCGGCTTGAACTTCGTGAGGACCGCTTTGTAGTCGATCACGGAGCCCTGACGGCGGCCGGCGGAGGTGGGGTTGTATTTTTTGACAGCCATGTCTTACTCGCGATTAGTGAGGAAACTGGTGTTGGCTTTTAACCAACGCCCCAACTCCCGTTTCCTCAGAACAGTTCGATCTTGTTGTCCTCGGCCAGCACCACGATGGCGCGCTTCACGTCAGTGCCGTTGATGTACCCGGTCTTCGTGCGGCGGGCCTTGCCCTTGCGGGTGAGCGTGCGGACGTCGGTCACCTTGACGTTGTACAGCTTCTCGACCGCGCCCTTGATCTCGGTCTTGTCGGCACGCGGGTGCACGTGGAAGGCGTAGGTGTTGCGCGTGTTCGCCTGGTGCGTGCTCTTCTCGGTGATGAGCGGCTTGATGATGACGTCGGTGGCGTTTAAGGCGGCTGGCATGATGGTTTCCTTCGCACTCGCTTACGCGAGCAGCGCCTCCAGGCCCGACTTGGTGATCAGGACCGTACGATTTTGCAGGATGTCCCACGCGTTGAGCTGGGCGACGGTCGTCGTCGTGGTGAACGAGATGTTGCGGGCGGCGCGGACGAGGTTGTCGCCGTTGTCGTTGTCGAGGGCCACCAGCACGCGGCGGTCGAGCGACAGCTTGCTGAGCACCTGGGCGAACAATTTGGTCTTGGGTTGATCGAGCGTGATCGAATCGACGACCTTGAGCTGGTTATCGATGATCTTGGCGAGGATGGCGTTGTTGCGGGCGAGGCGGCGGGCCTTCTTCGGGAGGTCGAGGCGCCATTCTTTCGGGCGCTTCTGCTTGGCGTGGCCGCCGCCGACCTTGATCGGGTTGCGGATGCCGCCGGTGCGGGCGTTGCCGGTGCCCTTCTGCTTGAACATCTTGCGGGTCGAGCCAGCGACTTCGCCGCGGGCCTGCGTCCGCACGGTGCCCTGGCGCTTGTTGGCGTGGTAGTACACCAGCGCCTGCTTGAGCAGGGCCTTGTTCACTTCGCCGCCGAGCTTGGCCTCGTCGACTTGGACGGTGCCGGTCTGGCTGCCTTCGATATTGAATACGGGTACGTCGATCATGGCTGTTTCCAGTTTTGATCCGCGAAGGTCGCGGAGGCCTTAGGCTTGTTTGACCTTCGCGGTGACGCTCTTGCGGACATAAACAAGGGAGCCATTTGCACCGGGCAAGGCTCCCTTGATCAGCAATACGTTGTTCTCGGGGTCGACGCGGACGAGCGCGTGGTTGCGGGTCGTCACGCGGTCGTCGCCCATGTGGCCGGCCATGCGGAGGCCCTTCTTGGGCTTACCGGAGTTACCGCGGTTCGTGCCGCGCGACGCGATCGAGCCGGGCGAGCGGTGCTTCCGCTCGGTGCCGTGCGACGCGGGCTGACCGCCGAAGTGGTGCCGCTTCATGACGCCGGCGAAGCCCTTGCCCTTGCTCGTGCCGATCACGTCGACGTGGCCGACACCGTCGAAGATCGTGACGTCGACGGTGTCGCCGGCGGCCTTGTCGGTCGCGT
>DASVUT010000691.1:0-1993 GCA_036386955.1 Sphingomonas sp.
TCGCGTTCAGACAGATCATCAAGATTGCAGGCGAACGCCCGGAATAACCGGGCTTTTGTCGTATGGGAGTGTTGAGCAGCGTGGCCGCGGAACAGGGCAGCAGGATCGATCCGATGCACCAGTTCCTGATCGAACCCGTGTTCGGTCAGGATTGGACGGTGTTCGGCCACAACATCGCGTTCACCAATTCCGCCTTGTGGATGGTGATAACGCTGGTGTCGCTGTGGCTGTTCATGCTGGGCGGGATGAAGCGCGAGCTGGTGCCCGGTCGCTGGCAGGCCGCCGTCGAGGGCTTCACCGGCTTCGTATCGGGCATGCTGACGTCGAATATCGGTCCCGCGGGCAAGCGGTTCGTGCCGTATGTCTTTTCGCTGTTCATGTTCATCCTGTTCGCCAACGTAATCGGCCTGCTGCCACTGGGGCTGGTGCCGGGCGTGCATCCGTTCACGATCACCAGCCACCTGACCGTCACCGGCGTGCTGGCGGTGATCAGCTTCGCGATCGTGCTGATCGTCGGCTTCGGGCGGCACGGCTTCCACTTCTTCAGCCTGTTCGTGCCGCACGGCACGCCGGTGGTGATGATCCCGCTGATCTTCGTCGTTGAGCTGATGAGCTTCCTCGTGCGGCCGTTCTCGCTCGGGCTGCGGTTGTTCGTCGCGATGACGGCGGGGCATATCCTGCTCAAGGTGCTGGCCGCGTTCGTGATCAACGGGCTGAACCTGGGGCTCGGCTATAGCCTGCTCGTGTCGCTGCCGTCGCTGGTGCTGATGGTCGGCATCACCCTGCTCGAACTGCTGGTCGCCGCAATCCAGGCTTATGTCTTTGCGCTGCTGACCTCGGTTTACCTCAACGACGCGGTCAATCTGCACTGATCGCGACGCGCGACTTTTCCCTTTTCAACGAACACCATTGGAGTGAATGACATGGACGCAGAAGCCGCCAAGATGATCGGCGCCGGCCTGGCCGCGATCGGCATGGGCCTTGCCTCGCTCGGCGTGGGCAACGTGTTCGCCAAGTTCCTGGAAGGCGCGCTGCGCAACCCGGGTGCCGCCGACAGCCAGCAGGGCCGGTTGTTCATCGGTTTCGCGGGCGCCGAGCTGCTTGGCCTGCTCGCCTTCGTGACGATGATCATCCTGCTGTTCGTCGCCTGACAACCCCCACCCGTTCGTGCTGAGCTTGTCGAAGCACCGTTCTTCCTGACATCGGGCAGATAAAGAACGGCCCTTCGACAAGCTCAGGGCGAACGGGATCGGAGCCGCTTCAACGCCATGCCTCAAATTGAACAGATCGCCTCGACCTATGCGTCGCAGATCTTCTGGCTGCTTATTACCTTTGGGCTCCTGTATTTTGGGGTCGGACGGATGATGGTGCCCAGGATCGTCGCGACGGTCGATGCGCGCGACGCGCGGATCGCGGGCGATCTGGCGGCGGCCGAACTCGCGCGCCGTTCGGCCGATGATATCGAGGCCGCCTGGCGCGCCGAGATCGATGCGGCGCGCGCCAAGGCGCAGGCCGAGACTCGCGCGGCCAAGGCGCGTGCGGCCACTGCGTTCGAGTCGCAGGTCAAAGCAGCCGATGCCGACCTGCTGGAGCGGATCAACCACCATGACCGCGCGATCGCCGCGGCCAAGGCGGAAGCGCTCTCCAACCTTCAATCGGTCGCCGCCGAGGCGACCCAGGCGATGGTTGCCAAGCTGGCCGGGGTCGAGATCGGCACCGAACAGGCAAGCGACGCCGTGCGCCGGGTGACGTCCCATGGGTAGTGCCACCGTAGCGCGAAACCTGACCGACGCGACCGACAACCAGCCGCTCGCCCCCGCCGAAATCCGCGACGGCAGCGCGCTGAAGAGCGAAAACCATGAGGCCGGCGGGGCCGAGCACCATGTCGAGGACACCGCGCTCGGGATGAACACGACCGGCTGGGTCGCGATCGCGGCGCTGATCGTGCTGCTGATCTTCCTGTGGAAGAAGGTGCCGGCGATGGTCGGGCGGA
>DASVUT010000692.1:0-1995 GCA_036386955.1 Sphingomonas sp.
CCGTGTCGCGCGCGCCGAGCAGATGAACGACATAGTCGGTCTTAGCGCCATCGGACCCGGCGATCGCCCCCATCCGCCCGCGCGTCATCGCCATCACATCCTGCAAGGTCGCGAAATCATCCTCGGCATGGGCATAGCCGATGCCGTACGCCGCATCGGCATCGGTCCGCCCGAACACATGCGGGACCCCGAACCGATCGCGTGCGATGACGCTGTCATAGGTGCGCGCGGGCGGCGGCGCGGCGCGTTCGGCGAGCAAGGGCTCCCAGGTCGCCAATCCGACCAGGACCAGCACTGCCAGGATCAAGGCCCCATATAGCACCCTGCGCAGCATCCACGGTTCCTCCGTTTTCGCTGTCCTACACGAGCACGCGACGGCTAGCATCCGTCGTTATGGCCCCTGCCCTCCTCCCGACTTCCCGTTTGGAACACGTGTTGTCCGCTGTTCACCGTACCCAAACGGTTTGGGCCTGAGGTTTCCCTGAACTTCCGATCGCGCGGCGTGATCGCCGGACCCGCGAAAAAGCGTCGATGCCGGCAAGTTCGACAACTTGATCCCCGCCTGGGGCGACTTACGTTGCTAAAATATCACACCGGCTGGTGACGAACAGGAAACACGATGAACCTCGAGAAATTCACCGACCGCGCCCGCGGCTTCCTTCAGGCGGCGCAGACCGTCGCCATCCGCATGAATCACCAGCGCATCACGCCCGAACACGTCCTCAAGGCCTTGCTTGAGGACGATCAGGGCATGGCCGCGGGACTCATCCGTGCCGCCGGCGGCGATGCCAAGCGCGCGGCGAGCGAGACCGATGCCGCGCTCGCCAAGCTCCCCGCCGTGACCGGCGGCGGCGCGCAGCAGACGCCCGGGCTCGACAACGACACCGTGCGCCTCCTGGACCAGGCCGAACAGGTCGCGACCAAGGCCGGCGACAGCTTCGTGACCGTCGAACGGCTCCTGCTCGCCGCGGCCCTGTCGCAGACGTCGGCCGGCCGCGCGCTCAAGGCGGCAGGCGTCACCGCGCCGGCGCTGAACACCGCGATCGAGTCGCTCCGTCAGGGCCGCAGCGCCGACACGGCGGGCGCGGAGGACCGATATGACGCGCTCAAGAAGTTCGCCCGCGACCTCACCCAGGCCGCGCGCGACGGCAAGCTCGATCCCGTCATCGGCCGCGATGAGGAAATTCGCCGCACCATCCAGATCCTCGCGCGCCGGACCAAGAACAACCCCGCGCTGATCGGCGAACCCGGCGTCGGCAAGACCGCGATCGCCGAAGGGTTGGCGCTGCGCATCGCCAATGGCGACGTGCCCGACACGCTCAAGGACCGCCGTCTGATGGCGCTCGACATGGGCGCGCTGATCGCCGGGGCCAAATATCGCGGCGAGTTCGAGGAACGGCTGAAAGGCGTGCTCGACGAGGTCAAGGCCGCCGAGGGCGACGTCGTCCTGTTCATCGACGAGATGCATCAGCTGATCGGCGCCGGCAAATCCGAAGGCGCGATGGACGCGGGTAATCTGCTCAAGCCCGCGCTCGCGCGCGGCGAGCTCCACTGCGTCGGCGCGACCACGCTCGACGAGTATCGCAAATATGTCGAGAAGGACCCGGCGCTCCAGCGCCGCTTCCAGCCGGTGTTCGTGGGCGAGCCGACGGTCGAGGACACGATCTCGATCCTGCGCGGCTTGAGCGAGAAATACGAACTCCACCACGGCGTGCGCATCACCGATGGCGCTTTGGTCGCCGCGGCGACGCTGTCGAACCGCTACATCACCGACCGCTTCCTGCCGGACAAGGCGATCGACCTGATGGACGAGGCGGCGAGCCGCGTGCGCATGGCAGTGGATTCCAAGCCCGAGGCGCTGGACGAGATCGACCGGCGCCTGGTGCAGCTGAAGATCGAGCGCGAGGCCCTGGCCAAGGAGACGGACGCGGCGTCCAAGGCGCGCCTCTCCGACCTGGAGGGCCAGATCGAGGATCTGCAGACGCAGTCCGACGA
>DASVUT010000693.1:0-2933 GCA_036386955.1 Sphingomonas sp.
GAATATCGCGAGGAAACGTATCGGCTCTTCTCCGGCGACATCGACGGGTTCCGGAGCGGCGGCGTAGCGGTCCTGGACGGTCCGAACCGGGGCCGCCCCGCGCCGATCGGCGCGCAGCCTGGCCCCACCGCCGGGCCGGACGACCGCGCGTCGCTCGATCGCCGGAGCTACGCGATCTACGGGGAAGCGGAAAAGGAGCTGTTCGGCCGCCTGCTGCTGTCGGGCGCGGTGCGGCACGAGGACTATTCCGATTTCGGCGACACGACCAACTTCAAGGTCGCCGGTCGGCTGGAACTGGTCGGCGGGCTGGCGGTGCGCGGGTCCTACAATACGGGTTTCCGCGCGCCGGCGCTGGCACAGTCGGGGTACAACGCGTCCAATACGCTGATCCTGAACGGGCAACAGGCGGTCGTACGCGTGGCGGCGGTGGACAGCCCGGTCGCGCGCCTCGCCGGCGCGACCGATCTGAAGCCCGAGCGGTCGCGCAACGTGTCGGCGGGGTTGGTGTTTGCCGGCAGCGGCATAACCGCGACGCTCGACGCTTACCGGATCCGCTTACGCGACCGCATCGCTATCTCCTCGACCTTTCAGGACCCGCGACTGACGGGCTTCCTCGCCGCCAACGGGCAGGCGGGCTTCAGCGCGCTTTCCTTCGTCACCAACGCCGTCGACACCACGACGGAGGGCGTCGACCTCGTCGTGAACGCCCGTCACGCCTTCGGCGACGGAAGCGTCCTCAGCGGCACGATGGCGGGCAACTACACCAAGACCAAATTCGACCGCATCGCGGGCACGCCGGGACCGATCGCGGCGCTCGGCATCACCACGCCGCTATTCGACCTCACGCAGCAGCTCCGCTTTTCCGACAGCCTGCCGCGCAGCAAGGTGACGCTCGACCTCAACTATGCGCGCGGGGCCTTCGCGCTGTCGGTCACCAACACGCGCTATGGCGAGGTGTCGACCGTGGCGCTGCTGAACCGCACGCCCGCGCAGGTGGCGGCGCTGACGCCCGGCTACGACGTGCGCCTCGTCCCTGTCGGCACGACCGCCAATTCGGACATTGTCCAGCGGTTCGGCGCGGAGGTGCTGACCGACATCGAGCTGAGCTGGCAAGCCACCGCGGCGCTCAGGCTGAGCTTCGGTGCGCAGAACCTGTTCGACATGTATCCCGACGAGAATATCGGCTCCACCGTCGCCTCCGTGGCGGTGGGCGCGAACGGCGCGGATAACGCGGGCACCCAGCCCTATAACGCGATTTCGCCGTTCGGCTTCAATGGGCGCACGCTGTTCGTGAGGGCGGGGCTGAACTTCTGATTAGCATCTTCATAGGGACAGGTGGTTCGTCATCGGTTTGGCACGCGCATTTGTCCCTCGTTTCGCGATCGTTCCACGCTTACAGTCGCACATGAACAGACGTCCGAAGCTGGGGCATCCTGAAGCGGCAGTTAGCGTCTGCTTCTGGGTCTTAACCCAACAGCCTGCGATTAAGTGGAGCGTCAGGCCTTCTCACTTTGCCGACCGAAAGTCGCCACCCGGTACAGGTACCAGACGAGGATCGCGCCCATGATCGTGGTGCTGGCTGGGCCGAGATAGCGGTCGACCTGCTCGAAGCGGCTACCCAGCGCATAGCCCGCCAAGCCCAGTGCCGTGGTCCACGCGCCCGCGCCAAGCAGGGTCAGCAGTACGAAGCGGGCGAGTCCCATGCCGAAGATGCCCGCCGGGATCGAGATCAGCGTGCGGACGCCAGGAACGAGGTGCCCGAGCGGCACAGCCCAGCGATGGTGTCGATCGAACCACTTGTCGAGCCGCTCGATGTCGTCCGCCGAAAGCGTGATCCAGCGCCCGTGCCGGTCCGCCCAGCGCCGCAAGCGCTCCTCGCCGAGCTTGCGGGCGACGCCGTACCAGAACAGCGCGCCTGCCAGCGTCCCCGCGGTGCCGGCGAAGAGCACGCCCACGATGCCGAGCTCGCCCTTGGACGCGGTGGAAACCCGCCAAGGGCATGATCACCTCGGATGGGAGCGGCGGGAACAGGTTTTCCAGGAACATGAGCAACGCGATGCCGACATAGCCCATCTGTTCGATCAGGCGCGTGATCCAGTCGGTCATGCTCGGACGCCTTGCGATTTGAAAAGGTTCGGGAGGAACTGTCGAGCGGGCCCCAGGCTAACGGCGTCGTACGCGACGCTTCGCGCGTTCTCATGCGCCATCAAGGCGCGCCGCCAGCTTGGGGAAGAGGCGGCGCGCGTTGCCGCCCGTCACCGCAGCCTGCGCCTCCTCAGGAATGAGCGCGAGCGCCCTGTCCGCAGTGGCACCGACCACCTCGTCGGGCACATAGGGCCAGTCGGACCCGAACAGAATGCGGTCGGGCCCGACCAGCGCCTGGAGCGCGGCCAGCGGTTCGGGTCCGGCGGAGAGCGCGGTGTCGTAGTGAAAGCGGCGGAGATAGGTACGCGGGCCCTGCGGCATGGGCTCGCGCGGCAGTCGCTGGCCGACCTGCTCCATGCGTTGGGCGAGATACGGTGCCGCCCCGCCAGCGTGCGCTAGGACGAAGTTAATGCGCCCGCAGCGCTCGGCCGTGCCCGACACGATCAGCTTGGCGACCGCGCGCGTCGTGTCAAACGTGAAATCGACCAGGAAGGGCGGCAGTCCTGCGTCCGGACCCGGCGGTGTGGATGGGTGCACGAACACGGTCGAGTTCCGCCGATCGAGCTCGTCGAACAGCGGGTCGAAGCCGGGGTCACCGAGGTAGCGCCCGCCAACATTGGCGAGCAGCACCACGCCGTCGAACGCGTCCTGCGCCAGTACTCGGTCGAGCTCGCGCAGGCTCGCGTCCACATCGGGCAGCGGCAGCACCGCGAGCGCGCCGAAGCGCAGCGGGTGATCGGTGACCACGCGCGCGGTGGAGTCGTTGCACCGACGCGCGAGTTCGACCG
>DASVUT010000694.1:0-5675 GCA_036386955.1 Sphingomonas sp.
CACGCAGCGCAGCCTGCAACGGACGAACATCGGAACGGGGTGAACGGCGGCTAACCACCACTTCCGGCCCTTCGCGGGCGCCCAGGCAGCAGCGCAAGCGTGCCCCCACGGGGAATTCTCAAGGTGCGGCTGCACTCACTAGCTTTAGCGTCCCAAATGGGACCCAGGCCAACTCGCAGCCTAGGGGCTTTCGCAGCAAAGCGTACGATCGTGGAAGGAATGGTGCCGCTTGCAGGACTCGAACCTGCGACCCCCGCATTACGAATGCGATGCTCTACCAGCTGAGCTAAAGCGGCCCATGGCCGGCTCGCGTTCGGGCGGACCGGGTGGAGGCGGCGCGAGTATCAGGTCGGATCGGGGCTGGCAACCCGCATCGGCCCTGCATCTCCCGCGTCCCGGTTTACGCCGCGTTTACCAGATCCGGTGCATGCCCGGTGACGATCAGCGGGGACAAACAGGGCCATGACTTTTTCGAGCCGTATCGATGACGGCGACATCGCGGGCCAGCTTGACGCGGGCGAGGCCGCCGACACGGCGGTCGAGGGCGCGGTGGACGACGCCATGTTCGACCTGGGCGGCGACGAGCGGCGGATGCATGTCCGTGCGTACAACCACTGGGTGTCGATGCTCAAAGGTCGGCCATATCCCGCGATCGGCGATCTCGACCCTTCCTCCATCGTCGATTTCGGCCCGCACAGCGTTTTGCTCGATTTCTCGCGCGGGATCGAGGACCCGGGCATCGCGTTCCTCGGCCGGGCCTTGCGCGAGGAATGCGAGCTCGACGCCGACGTGACCCGCGTCGCGCAGGTGCCCAGCCGATCGCTCCTGTCCCGGCTGACCGACCATTATCTCCAGATCATCGCCAACCGCGCGCCGATCGGCTTCGAGGCGGAATTCATCGGCACGCGCGGGCGCACGACATTGTACCGCGGCATCCTGATGCCGTTTTCGTCCGAAGGCTCCGAGATCGACTTCATCTACGGCGTCATCAACTGGAAGGAGGTCGCCGATGTGGTGACCCAGGCCTCGCTCGATGTCGAGTTGCAGGCTGCCGTCCGCCACCCGGCACCACAGACCTCGACCGCGCCGATCTGGGCGGACGGCCCTAGCGGCGAAGGCGATGGCGCGCCCGCCGACGCCGCCGAAGCCCTCAGCGGATCGCTGGGCGACCGGCTGATGATCGCACGCGAAAGCGCCGCCGCCCTGCGCGCCGCCGATACGCGCAGCCGCTCGGCCTTGTACCGCACGCTCGGCCGCGCCCATGACTTCGCGCTCGCCGCCGACGAGGACCGCGCCGGCTACGACGCGCTGCTCGGCCAGGCGGGCCTGGTGCAACAGGACCGCGCGCCGCTGACCCCCGTCGTCAAGCTCGTCTTCGGGGCCGATTACGACAAGACCCGGCTCGCCGAATACGCCACCGTCCTGCACCACGCCCGCCGCCACGGCGTCGGTGCGGGTGCGCTGGTGCCGTTCCTCGACGCACATGAGGGCGGCATCAAGGCCGTGGTCGCCGCCGAACGCGCCGAGCGGAGGCCCGCCAAGCCCGATCCGCTCGCCGCCGCGCTGGAGGCGCTGCGCACCCGCGATGCGCTCGCGACGGTCGACCTGTCCGCCGAATCGGAGTTCGTCGTCCTCGTCGCGCGCCGCACCCCCGACGGGCGGCTCGATGTGGTCGCCACGACCGATCACCAGCCCACGCTTCAGGCCGTGATCCGCCGCGCCGCCTGACGCATATACTTGAGCCCGCCGCCCGACCGGCGCATAGGGCCCGGCATGACCGACCAGAACGAGACGCTGGCCGGGGCGATCGCCGCCCGGCTGACCAAGGGCGCATTACCGGGGGAGTTGAAGGGGTTCGGGCCCGCCGACGCGGCGGAGGCCGCGCGTTTCATCGCCGCGACCGGTGCCGTGCGGCAGGGCGTGGCCGCGATCGCGCTGGAGCCCGTCCAGTCGGACGATGTCCGCCGCCGCATGCGGCTCGCGATCGTCAATGACGACATGCCGTTCCTCGTCGATTCGGTCGCGGCGGCCATCGCCGGGCTGAACCTGGGCGTCACCCGGATCATCCACCCGGTCATCCGCGTGACCCGCGACGCCGACGGTCGGATGATCGAGGCGGGGGGCGCCGGCACGCCCGAATCGATCATCTATATCGAGCTCGACCGCGCCGATGCGCGCGAACGGCGCGAGCTGACCGAAACGCTCGCCGCCGTCCTCACCGATGTCCGTTCGGCGGTCGCGGATTGGCCGCGGCTCCAGCGCGCGCTCGCCAGCGACGAGGCCGCGCTGCCGCAGGGCGAAGGCGCGCAGTTGCTGCAATGGTTCCTCGACGGGCACATGACGCTGCTGGGGCACGAACGCTGGACGGCCGGGGGCGGCACCAGCGCGGCGATCGGCATCGCGCGCCACGAGCACCGCGTGCCCATCCTGGCCGAAGCGTCGCGGCAGCGCGCGATCGAATGGTTCGCGAACGGCGGCGACGCGCCGCTGCTGCTGAAATCGAGCCTGATCTCGACCGTCCACCGCGCCGTGCCGCTCGATCTCGTCATCGTGCCGGTGCGCGATGGTGACACCGTCACGGGCCTCTCGATCCATTCGGGCCTGTGGACATCGGCCGCGCTCGCCGCGCCCGCGCGCACCGTTCCCGTGCTGCGCAGCCGTCTCGCCACGCTGGAAGCCAAGTTCGGCTTCGATCCCAAGGGGCATGCCGGCAAGGCGCTGGCGCATGCCATGTCCGAACTGCCGCATGATCAGGTCATCGCATTCGACGCCGCCGCGCTCGAACAGCTCGCGCTGACGACCATGAGCCTCGCCGATCGTCCGCGCCCTGCGCTGGTGCTGGTGCGCGAGGCGCTGGGGCGGCACCTGTTCGCCTTTGCCTGGCTCCCCCGCGACGAGCTGACTACCGCGCGCCGCATGGCGATCAGCGACATGCTGGCGGAGGCTGCATCGGGCACGATCCTCAACTGGAGCATCGCGCTGGAGGACGGGCAGGTCGCGATGCTGCGCTACACGATCGACCTGCGCGGTGGCGGCCAGTTGCCCGATGCCGAACCGCTCGCGCAGCGGCTGGAGCGCATGGTCCGCGGCTGGGTGCCCGAGGTCGAGGCCGCGCTCGCCGAACAGGTCGGCCCGGCCCGCGCCGCGCGCCTGGCACTCCGTTGGGGCGCGACCTTCCCGCAGAATTACCGCAACGTGTCCCCTGCGGATGAAGCCGCGGCCGACATCATGCGGATCGCCTTGCTCGATACGCCGGCCAAGCGGTTGGTGCGGCTGTTCCCGCGCGCGCCCGGCCCCGAACAGCGTTTGAAGATCTACAAGCTCGGCGCGCTGGCTTTGTCCGACGCGGTCCCGGTGCTGGAGAATTTCGGCTACCGCGTCATTGGCGAACTGCCGACCCGCCTGCGCGACGACAGCGACGCCTATGTCCATGATTTCGCCGTCGAGGCTCCTCCCTATGCCGGCGAGGCGCAGGTGTTGGAGGATGCGATCGCCGCCGTGCTCGAGGCGCGCGCCGAGAATGATCAGTTCAACCGCCTGATCGTCGAGCTCGCCATGGCCCCGGCCAGCGTCGTGCTGCTGCGTGCCTGGTTCCGCTATCTGCGCCAGGCCGGCCTCACTTACGGCCTGTCGACCGTCGTCGATGCGCTCCGCCGTGCGCCCGCCGTCGCGACCGCGCTGATCGCGCGCTTCGCCGCCGCGCATGATCCCGCCGCCACGGGCGACACCGCCGCCGCCGATGCCGCGATCGAAGCCGGGCTCGACGCCGTGTCCGCCATCGACGACGATCGCATCCTGCGCGCGCTGCGCAGCGTCGTCACCGCAACCCTGCGCACCAACGCCTTCGCCCCCGCCGCCGCCGAGGCACTGGCGTTCAAGCTCGACAGCGCGCTGATCCCCGGGCTGCCCGCGCCGCTTCCATGGCGCGAAGTCTGGGTCTATTCGCCCCGCGTCGAGGGCATCCACCTGCGCGCCGGCCCCGTCGCGCGCGGCGGCTTGCGCTGGTCCGACCGCCGCGACGATTTCCGTACCGAGATTCTGGGGCTGATGAAGGCGCAGCGCGTCAAGAACGCGGTCATCGTGCCAACCGGGGCCAAGGGCGGCTTCTACCCCAAGCAGCTCCCCTCCCCCACCAACCGCGACGCATGGCTGGCGGAAGGCACCGAAAGCTACCGCATCTTCATCCGCACCCTGTTGTCGATCACCGACAATCTGGTCGACGGCGCGGTCGTCCACCCCGACGGCATCCGTGTCCATGACGGCGAGGACCCCTATTTCGTCGTCGCCGCCGATAAGGGCACCGCGACCTTTTCCGACGTGGCCAACGCGCTCGCGCTCGAACGCGGCTTCTGGCTCGGCGACGCGTTCGCCAGCGGCGGCAGCCAGGGCTATGACCACAAGGCGATGGGGATCACCGCCAAGGGCGCGTGGATCTCGGTCCAGCGCCACTTCGCCGAACGCGGCATCGATGTGCAAGCCGATCCGATCACCGTCGTCGGCTGCGGCGACATGTCGGGCGACGTGTTCGGCAACGGCATGCTGCTGTCGTCGTCGATCAAGCTGGTCGCCGCGTTCGACCATCGCCACATCTTCCTCGATCCCGATCCCGATCCCGCCGGGTCCTTCGCCGAACGCCAGCGGCTGTTCGCGCTGCCCCGGTCGAGCTGGGCCGATTATGCCGGGCCGGTCTCCGCGGGCGGCGGCGTCCATAGCCGCGCCGCCAAGTCGATCGCCGTCACGCCGCAGGTCGCCGGCGTGCTTGGCATCGCTGCGGGCGAGATGGAGCCGGGTGCGCTGATCTCCGCCATCCTGCGCGCGCCCGCCGACCTGTTATGGTTCGGCGGCATCGGCACCTATGTGAAGGCGGCGGGGGAGAACAACATCCAGGTCGGCGATCCCGCCAATGACCGGCTGCGCGTCGATGCCGAATCCCTGCGCGTCACCGCCATCGGCGAAGGTGCCAATCTGGGCGTGACCCAGGCCGCGCGCATCGCGTTCGCCGCGCGCGGCGGGCGCATCAACACCGACTTCATCGACAATTCGGCGGGCGTCGATTGTTCGGATAACGAGGTCAACATCAAGATCGCGCTCAACCGCGAAATGGCCGAAGGCCGCCTTGCCGAGGCCGATCGCAACACGCTGCTCGCTTCGATGACCGACGATGTCGCGCATCTGGTGCTGGAGGATAACCGCCTCCAGACGCTGGCCTTGTCGATCGCCGAAGGCACGGGGTCGGGCGCGATGCCCAGCTATGTCCGCGTCATCGAGATGTTCGAGGCCGCGGGACGGCTCGACCGCCGGGTCGAAGGGTTGGCCGGCAATGACGACCTGCTCCGCCGCGGCCAGGACGGGATGGGGCTGACGCGGCCCGAACTCGCGGTCCTGCTCGCCACCGCCAAGCTCGCGCTCCAGGACGCGATCGAACGCGGCGAACTGGGGCTCCAGGCCGAACTCGCCCCCGATCTCCATGCCGCGTTCCCCAAGGCCATGCAGCGTCGGTTCGCGACCGCGATCGACACGCACCGGCTGCGAGGGGAGATCGTCGCGACCAAGCTGTCGAACCGGATCGTCAACCGGCTCGGCATCCTCCACCCCTTCGAACTCGCCGAGGAAGAAGGCACGGCGCTGGCCGACATCGCCGCGATGTTCGTGGTCGCCGAACGCTTGTTCGACCT
>DASVUT010000695.1:0-4324 GCA_036386955.1 Sphingomonas sp.
GGAGGGAGAGGGGGTTTCGTCCGTGACTGTCACGGCCATGTCCCGTGACTGTCCCGTGACTGTCCCGGCCCGTTGACGACGCTTGCGCTCCCGGTCACCAGCGCGGCGCGCTTCGATCTCCGCGTCCTTCGCTTCCAGCGCGCGCACGGCCAACACGATCGCCTCCATGGGAGCGCCAGCAGCCGCCATCGCTTCCATGAGGTCTGACACGCTCACGCCGCATCCTCCGGCAACGCCCGCCAAGCATCCCGGCAAGCCTCGACCATCGCCGGCTGACGACCCCGGTAAACCGCAGCCGAGCGGCGCAGTTCATCCCGCACCAGCGCAACGGGCGGCTCGCCATGTTCCTCGACCCAGCCCGCCCCTTGCGCGATCAGGCTTTCCACTTGGTCTATCGGCGCGGTCGCTATCAGCAGACGACACCGCACGATTCCGCGGTGCGCACCTTCGCGCTGGATCGCGGCCCACATAGCGGGCGGCATGTAGACCTTGCGGCCGTGCTGGTCGGTCCAGGGGGTCATATCGCCCCCCGCCAGCCGGGCTTCGTCCGCCGAATGAGAGTGCCGGTCCTACCGATCAGATCACGAGGCAGGTTATGCCATTCGTACTTCTGATGCCTGATGCACCAGACGAGCGCGAGTTGATCGTCCTCGTCAATCTCGTCCAAACTGTCGATATCGCCGGTGCTGAGGTGATGGACATCCGGGTCAACGCGCGGAGCTGAGACAGCCGCCTTCCACTTCTTCGTGCGCTTGGCGCGCGCCGTCTGGTCAACCCTGAACCCGTCGTCGGCCGGTATGAGGATGCCATCGGATTTGCCGTGATTGCAGTCCGCGCAGGAAGCGACGAGGTTGGTTGCGTCATCACTCCCGCCACGCGCCTGCGATACGTAGTGGTCGACGTGGAGTTCGACCGTAGGCGCGCCACGGCCGCAATAACGGCATCGGAAGCCGTCGCGAGCGAGGATCGCGAACCGCAGTGTTTTCGATAGCCGGGTCACGCCAGCGTCACCACGATGCGGGCATCCTTCACCGGCTCGGCGAACACGTAAGAGGGCAGGAACCGGCTATCGTTGACCTTGAGCGCGTCCGCGATGCCGTCCCAATATGGCTTGAGCAGGCTCGGGTACGAAACCCGATCACCCCGGCGGTGCGGCGGGTAGAAAGCGGCGATCACCCGGATATCGCCCGACGCCGGGACCGTGATATTGCCCAAGGCAGCCGTCGCCAGCCGCGCCCATTCGCGGTGCTTCTTCACCACGGGCGCGATCACATACCAGTCACGGCGCGTGTTGCCGGTGAACATGGAAGGCGGCCAAGGCAGCACGATGTCCACAGGCTAGGCGGCGCGTGCCAGCGAGTAATCGCCAAGCGGCGTGCCCGCGAGCATGCCCAGCGCCTGCATATAGGTTTCGAGGATCGCCTCCTCTTCCTGATATTCTTCGCGCTTCTTCTTACGAATGGCGACGATCTTGCGGATTGCCTTCACGTCGTATCCGCGCGACTTCGCCTCAGCGAACACGTCCTTGATATCGTCGGCGATGCCCTTCTTTTCTTCCTCCAGCCGCTCCACGCGCTCGATCAGAAGCCGCAGTTCATCCGCCGCGACGTGTCCGCCGCCCATACCTTCGCTCATATTCGCTCCCTCGGAATTGTGCCCCAGCAGCTCGTAAGCTTCCGGCGGTGGTGGGTATTTCGCGTCCTCGGCGATGGTCAGCCGGGCCTCTGCGATCGGGATGCCGGACGCTTCCGCAGCCACGGCGATGTCGGTCCCGTCACGGACCGCGCGGCGGAACATGCGGAGCTGTTGCGATCCGCCGCTCACAGCTCCGAACTCGCAACCCCGCCCAGCGTAAACGCCGGCCCGACCACATTCGGCTTCCACGCGTCGACCAGCTGAGCCCCGCCCGCGATGCGCTCCATGGCGCGTTGGTACTTGGTCATGGCCGCTAGGCGGCGACGTTCCAGGGCGGCTAAGTCAGCCTCAATGATGCGGCGCGCCTCTGCGGCGGGCATGCGCCGCGCCAGCTTCGTGTATTCGTCCCAACGCGTTTCAGGGCACCACGCGAGACGCTTCGCCCGGATCGCGTGCTTGCGGCGGGCCAAGTTCTCTGTGGTATTCGCCACCGCTAGGTTGGCGAGTGAGTTGGCGTTGGTGAACGCCGCGCCTGCTTCAGTCGCTCGCCACGCTCGCAACCGTTCGGCACTTGCAGAGCTATGTTTGGCGCGAAGCTCCGGATCGCTCGCCAGCGATCGGCGGAAAGCATCGGCTCGCTTGGCTTCCATGGCAGGGTCGCGCCTCATGGCTGCCATGCTACAGCCGGGGCAGTGCTTCCCCGCCGTTTTAGCGGCGCAGGCGGCTGGCGCGCGACAATGCGGGCGCGTTTCCAATGCGTTGCCCGTAGACGTGCTGTTGCGGCTGTAGACGACCTCGATCACCGACACTCCCCCCGCTTCACCCGGCACGGCCCACAAACCATCAGCCCGCGAACCGGCTCAAGGTCCGCGCTGTCCGCCAAACACGCCTCACATTCTTGCGGGTTGCGGCGGGCGATCTGGGGGCGGGTCATGCTGCAAGGCTCGCAAGCCCGGCACCGCGGGCCATCATGCGAACGCCGATCGGACGCAGTGCGCGCCGTTCCTCCGCGTCGAACACGCCGTCCATAGCCGCGCGGGTGATCACCGCGTTGTCGTCGCTGTTATCGGCCGCCAAAGCGCCGGGGGGCGTGTCGTCGATCTCCGGCAGCAGGAACGCGCCTTGATGCGCCAGGCTCAGCCATTCGGTCGTGAACTCAGGGCCGAGAAAGCCCGCGATGCTCAGCAGGTGTTCGACGCGCAGCGGTCGCCAATCGGCGTTGTCGGTGCGGCACATCGCGCATTCGATCAGCCTGTCATCGACTCCGGTCGCGTTGCTGACCTGCTTGACGCTGTAGCGGCGACCACGGCCGATATAGAGGCGCAGGGCATCGCGCACCTTTGATCCGGCGTTCGTGCGGGAAACGAGCGGTTCCAAATCCGCAGACGTGTTGCGCATCATGACCTAGTCCCCACCCCATGATCCCCGCCAACCGCATCACTGGACGCCGCATCGAGGTCCGCGACCGTGCGGTGATCCGCGTATGGAAAGCCGTGCACGGCGACGGGCACGCCCATGACGGCGGTGATCGCGCGCAACTGGAACAGCGCCTTCACGCGGGTGAGGTCGGCGATGATCTCGCGGTCCGCGCCCGCCGGGGTGGAGGGGGTCGGGTTCATGCGATCAGCGCCCGGACAGCGGCATGAACCAGCATCAGCACGCTCAGCACGGCGAGAATGCCGCACGTCAGTCCAGCGCCGACAGCAGCGGCCATCTTGAAACAGTCGATCAGAACGAAGCGAACGGGCGCGCGATCGTAGGTGATCTTGGCCGGCCAATTCAGCCGCACCTCGACTGGCTCGCGATCCGGGTTCATGCGGAGGCTCGGGCGGGGGAGGGGGTGGGGCTTTCGGGGGAGAGGCTTGCGGCCTCTCCCCGTCCGGCTATCGTCGTGCTTCCAGACAGCGACGAAAAGGTATTGCCATGGACTTCCACGCCCAAACATTTCGGAACGAGCGTGTTGTTCTCGACCACAATCGCTACATCGATTGCACGTTTGAGCGTGTCGTTCTTGCTTACGGAGGCGGACCGTTCACCCTTACCGGCTGCTCCATCAATGGTTTCAGCTTCGAAATCACCGGCGACTTGGGGCGAGGCCTTGAAGGGCTGCGGCAATTCGCTCACGACAGCGGGCCCAAGATGGTCAAGGCCCTGGTCGATGACATCACCAAGATGCTCAGGCGTGCCGATCCCATCGAGACCTTCACGATCATGTGAGGGGCGGGCCATCTATGCGGCGACCTGCTGGTCGGGCGATGCGGGGGTGGGTTCAACCCAGTCCTGCATCTGGACCGCGCCGCCAGTGTGGCGCTCGATTGCGGCCGCGACGTCTAGTGTGGGCCGGGCTGATCCATTACGAAGCCGCGTGACGAGCGATCGGTCCTTGCCAATAGCGGCGGCGATCTGCGCGTCCGTGCAGCGTTCGCGTTTCATGTAAGTGGCAAGCGGTGTGTCCATGCACTCACATTGTGAGTATTCTGCACATTCGTCAATAGGTGTGTGTGCCGATTACGCACGCGACCTTTCCGTGCGTATGACGCACAACGCGCCGATGGATACGGCTTGGTTCAAGGCCCGCAAGAAGCAGGTCAAGGTCAATGACGAGGCATTAGCCGCGGCGATCGGGCGCGACCGGACGACCGTGAGCAAGGTCATCAATGGCGGCATCCGGTTTGACCTTGCGTTCGTC
>DASVUT010000696.1:0-4484 GCA_036386955.1 Sphingomonas sp.
CCTTGCCATAGCGGGGGCCCCCTGTCAAAAGCCCGCCCCACCCGATGTCCGCCAGCCTCGCCCACCCCCGCGTCTGCCGCGCCGCCACCCGCCTCACCGGCCGGGTGACCGTGCCGGGTGATAAATCGATCAGCCACCGCGCTCTGATGTTTGCGGCACTGGCTATCGGCACGAGCCGAGTCGAAGGCTTGCTGGAGGGCGAGGACGTGCTGGCGACCGCCGCAGCCTTGCGAGCCATGGGCGCCACCATCGAACGCGGTGCCGACGGCACCTGGACGATCGACGGCGTTGGCGTCGGCGGGCTGCTGCAACCGCAACAGGCGCTCGACATGGGCAATTCAGGCACCTCCACCCGATTGTTGATGGGCCTGGTCGCCAGCCACCCGATCACCGCCACCTTCATCGGCGATGCCAGCCTGTCCAGCCGACCCATGGCGCGCGTCATCGAACCGCTGACGCGGATGGGCGCGGACATCACGGCGTCGCCTGACGGACGCCTGCCGCTGATGGTGCGCGGGCTCTGTCCGGCGGTGCCGATCACCTACACGCTGCCGGTCGCATCGGCGCAGGTGAAGTCGGCGGTGCTGCTCGCCGCGCTCAACACGCCCGGCATCACGCGTGTCATCGAGCCGGTCGCGACGCGCGATCATTCCGAACGCATGCTGGCGGGCTTCGGCGCGGCGCTGAGCGTGGAGGACGGCCCCGACGGCCGCATCATTTCCATTCGGGGCGAGGCCGAACTGACGCCGCGGTCGATCACCGTGGCGGGCGACCCGTCCTCGGCGGCGTTCTGGATGGTCGCGGCGTCGGTCGTGCCGGGTTCCGACATCCTGATCGCCAATGTCGGGCTGAATCCCACCCGCACCGGGCTGCTCACGGCGCTCAGGATGATGGGCGCGTCGATCGAAGACGTGGACGCGCGAATCGTCGGCGGCGAGCCGGTCGCCGATCTGCGCGTCCGCCACGCTCCGCTGACCGCCATCGAGATTCCGCGTGACCTCGCCCCCAGCATGATCGACGAATATCCCGCGCTGTTCGTCGCCGCCGCCTTTGCATCCGGACGCACGGTCGCGCGCGGCGCGCACGAGCTGCGCGTCAAGGAGTCGGACCGGATCGCCGCGATGCACGCCGCGCTCGGCGCCTGCGGTGTCACGTGCGAGGAGCATGACGACGGGCTGACGATCACCGGTTCGGCGGGCGATCTCATCGCGGGGGGCGCGATCGTCGCGACCAGGCTCGACCATCGCATCGCGATGAGCATGGCCGTTGCCGCCCTCCACGCCCGCGCACCGGTGATGCTGGACGATGCCGGGCCTGTCGCGACCAGCTACCCGACGTTCTTCGACACGCTCGACCGGCTGGCGGGCGTCGCATGATCATAGCCGTCGATGGTCCCGCCGCCAGCGGCAAGGGCACGATCGCCAAGGCGCTCGCGCGGCATTACGGGTTGCCGCACCTCGACACGGGCCTTCTCTACCGCGCGGTCGCCGCGGCGGTGCGCGCGATGGAACTCGATCCCGAGCGCGAGGCCGATGCCGTCGCCGCCTGCGACTTCGACGACCGGGTGCTGGACGATCCGGTTCTGCGGGACGACGAGACAGGGCAGCTCGCCTCGATCGTGTCGGCGCATCCGCTCGTCCGCTCGGCGCTGCTCCAGCGGCAGCGGCGGTTCGCGCAGCAGCCCGGCGGCGCGATCCTGGACGGGCGCGACATCGGCACGGTGATCGCGCCGGGGGCGGATGCCAAGCTGTTCGTGCGCGCCACGCCGCAGATTCGCGCCCGCCGTCGCCACCACGAACTCCAGGCGCGCGGCAGCCTGATCAGCTTCGACAAGGTGCTCGCCGACATCCGCGCCCGGGACGCGCGCGATAGCGGCCGCGACACCGCGCCGCTGGTCCGCGCGCCCGATGCGGCGCTGCTCGACACCAGCTTCCTGTCGATCGAGGCGAGTATTCAAAAGGCGATCGCGATCGTCGAGGCGCGCCGCGCCGCGAGCTGACACTTTCCTTGCGACAACAGGCGGTTTCGGCTACACGCAGCCCGTCCGGCGGGAAGGGTCCCGCGGAGGTTGGCGCGGAGGACTTGTCCTGACGCGCCCTTTTCGCATTCGCGTCTAGCCCTCCGTTCAGCCATTTCCATCGGACGCCGTGCCGGCATTCGGCCGTCGCGGCAATTTGGCCAAGACCAGCGGATCCAACCGCTTGGCCGGAAAACGACACGAGGACTGCTCCTTTTTATGGCGACCCAAGCCCCCACTCCTACCCGCGACGATTTCGCGGCCATGCTCGATGACATGTTCGGCGGTGCCGACAGTTTCGAGGGCCGCGTGGTGCACGGCACCGTCACCGGCATCGAAAACGACATGGCCGTCATCGACGTCGGCCTGAAGTCCGAAGGCCGCGTGCCGCTGCGTGAATTCGCCGCGCCGGGTCAGAAGGCGGACCTGAAGGTCGGTGACGAAGTCGAGGTCTATGTCGACCGCGTAGAGAATGTTCACGGCGAAGCGATGCTGTCGCGCGACCGCGCCCGTCGCGAAGCCGCCTGGGACAAGCTGGAGGGCGAATTCGCCAAGACCGCGCGCGTCGAAGGCGTGATTTTCGGCCGCGTGAAGGGCGGCTTCACCGTCGATCTGGACGGCGCTGTGGCGTTCCTGCCCGGTTCGCAGGTCGATATCCGACCCGTGCGCGATGTCACCCCGCTGATGGACATTCCTCAGCCGTTCCAGATCCTGAAGATGGACCGCAAGCGCGGCAACATCGTCGTGTCGCGCCGCGCGGTGCTCGAAGAAACCCGCGCCGAACAGCGTTCGGGCCTGATCCAGTCGCTCGCCGAAGGTCAGATCATCGAAGGCGTGGTCAAGAACATCACCGATTACGGTGCGTTCGTCGACCTGGGCGGCATCGACGGCCTGCTCCATGTCACCGACCTCAGCTACAAGCGGGTCAACCACCCGTCCGAAGCGCTAAACATCGGCGACACGGTCAAGGTGCAGATCATCCGCATCAACAAGGACACTCAGCGCATCTCGCTGGGCATGAAGCAGCTCGAAAGCGATCCATGGGATGGCGCGAGCGCGAAATACCCGATCGGCGCGAAGCTGTCGGGCCGCGTGACCAACATCACCGAATATGGTGCGTTCGTCGAGCTGGAGGCGGGCATCGAGGGCCTGGTCCATGTCAGCGAGATGAGCTGGACCAAGAAGAACGTCCATCCCGGCAAGATCGTCTCCACATCGCAGGAAGTCGACGTGCTCGTGCTCGAGGTCGACGAGGACAAGCGTCGCATTTCGCTGGGTCTCAAGCAGGCGCAGGCCAATCCTTGGGAAGCGTTCGCATCGGCGCATCCGATCGGCTCCACCGTCGAGGGTGAGGTCAAGAACGCGACCGAGTTCGGGCTGTTCATCGGGCTGGACAACGACGTCGACGGCATGGTCCACATGTCCGACATCGCCTGGGGCGTTTCGGGCGAGGACGCGCTGAACCTGCATCGCAAGGGCGAGACGGTTCAGGCGGTCGTGCTCGACATCGATGCCGAAAAGGAGCGCATCTCGCTCGGCATGAAGCAGCTCGAGCGCGGCGGGCCATCGGCCGGTGGCATCGCGGCGGCTGGTGAGCGCGTCGGCAAGAACCAGATCGTGACCGTCACCGTGCTAGAGGTCCGCGACGCAGGTCTCGAAGTGCAGCAGGGCGAAGACGGCGCGACCGGCTTCATCAAGCGCACCGATCTTGGCCGCGACCGCGACGAACAGCGGCCCGAGCGGTTCCAGGTCGGCCAGAAGTTCGACGCGATGGTCACCGGTTTCGACCGGTCCAAGAAGCCGACCTTCTCGATCAAGGCGATGCAGATCACCGAAGAGAAGCAGGCCGTGGCGCAATATGGCTCGTCCGATTCAGGCGCGTCGCTGGGCGACATCCTGGGCGAAGCGTTGAAGGCTCGCGACGGCAAGTAAGCAGGACGGGGGCGTCGTTCTGGACGACGCCCTTATCCTGAACGGGGATGTCGCATACCGCCTATGCGGGTGCGGCATCTTCTTCTACCATCCACCGATTAACGCATGGGGGGGTCCAAGCAGATGATCCGATCGGAACTGGTCCAAAAGCTGGCCGAACAGAATCCCGGGCTGACGTCGCAGGAGATCGAATCGATTGTAACGGCCTTCTTCGGTCAGATCGTCGAGCGCCTGGCGGAGGGCGGTCGCGTCGAGCTGCGTGGCTTTGGTGCTTTCTCCACCCGCGCGCGCGATGCGCGAACCGGACGCAACCCGCGCACTGGCGAGACGGTCGATGTGGACGCCAAACGCGTCCCCTATTTCAAGCCCGGCAAGGAAATGCGCGCGCGCTTGAACGTTTGAGGTTACGCGATGGAGTGCTCCGCGCTCTCGTTCATCCAACCTTGAACCTAGGCCTTGGACGAACCTTGGTGGAGGCGTTCCCGGCCCGCATTTCTCAACGCGCTCGGCGCTTTAACGCTCACCCCTTGCATTA
>DASVUT010000697.1:0-2192 GCA_036386955.1 Sphingomonas sp.
AGATCGATCGCGGCGATCGCCGGGGCAAGGTTCGCGGGAACACCGCGACGCCGGGTCGCCAGTGCGCAATCTGGCTCAAGGATCGTCCGGCTCTCCGATCGCGACCGCGTTCACCGCCAACATCTCCGACACGATCGCGCCGCTCGCCTTGCTTCATGAGATACGATGTATCATTGCGACTCAATGGCCCAGCTCCGCAAGTACGCAACCGCTGCCTCGGATCGTGCCCGGTCCTCCGTGACGGCCGATGCCGCCGAGCTGCTGGCGAGCGGTTCGGCGATCCTGTGCCTGCTGCACTGCTTCCCGCTCCCGCTCGCCATCGTCGCTCTGCCGCTGCTCGTCGGTACCGCGACGCTGTCGGAGGACCTGCATTTCGGGCTGCTCGCTCTGGCTCTCCCAACAAGCATGACGGCCATGCTGTTGGGATGGCTGCGGCATCGGCACGCGGGACCGCCGAGCTGGGCGTGGCGGGTCTGTGCCTGCTTGTCGTCGGCATATGGCCGTATCAGCCGCCGATGGTGGAATTGCTGGCGACGATCGCCGGAAGTCTGCTTCTTTTTTGCGCGCATTTCGCGAACTCGCGACTGCGCCGTGACGTCCGCCATCCCGAGTGAGCCGCGCCGCCGGGCGTACCAGCTCGCGGATGACATCCTCGTTTTCCGGACCGCGCTCGGACCCCTCGGCGGTCTACGAGATGGTTCGACGCCTTCACGGGTCCGAACGGCGGATCACCCCGCCATGGTGTACCGTTCACTCTCGCGGCTGATCGCCGCCGAGCGGGTCATCCGCGTCGAGTCGTTGAAGGTCTTTATGGTGGTGCCGAACGTGCCCGCGGTTGCGCTGATCTGTTCGGCATGCCGTTCGGTCGCTCTCCTGCCCTGCCCGACAATGCTCAAACCGCTCAGGCGCCATGCGCAGGCGAGGCGCTTTGCCATCGATCGGCTCGCCGTCGAGCTTCTCGGGCTGTGTTCGAAATGTCGCGTCGGGCAGCATAGCGACGAGAACAGCGACCGCGACCGCGGGTTCGATTTCAGACCGCCCTCGGAGTTACTTGATACGGTGTAACGTGTCGACTAAGCGCGCTTCAAAGATCGCAGGGATACTACACATGACTTTTCGTAAGAACATCCTGACCGGTGCGGCGCTCGTTGCACTCTCGACCGCCATGCCCACGCTCGCACAGGCCCAGACGCAGACCGATCCCGCCGACCGGCCCGCGCCCGACCCGTATCACGACGAGGCACCGGAGACGGTGATCGTGACCGCCCCCTTTCAGCGCAACCAGCTCGACCTCCTCTCGGGCACCTCGGTGCTGACCGGTCAGGAGCTGACGCGCGAGCTTCGCCCCACGATCGGCGACACCCTCCAGCGTCAGCCCGGCGTTTCGGCGACCAGCTTCGGCCCGAACGCTTCGCGCCCGGTGCTGCGCGGGCTTCAGGGTGAGCGTATCCGCGTGCTGACCGACGGCATCGGCAGCTTCGACGTGTCCAACACCTCCGTGGACCACGCGGTCGCGATCAACCCGCTGACCGCCGACCGGATCGAGGTGCTGCGCGGGCCTTCGGCATTGCTGTTCGGGTCGTCGGCGATCGGCGGCGTCGTCAACGTGGTCGACAGCCGCATCCCGCGCCGCGTGCCTACCGAGGTCGTGCATGTTGAGGGGCTGGCGACCTATGGCTCCGCCGCCGAAGAGCGTTCGGGTTCGGCCGCGATCGACGTGCCGATCGCGGGCAAGATCGTCCTCCACGCCGATGGCAGCTATCTTAAGACCGATGATCTGCGCACCGGCGGGTTCATCCTGGCGCCGCAGCAGCGCGCCGCCGCCCGCGCCAGCGGCGATGCCGAGATCGCCGAGCTCGCCAATTTGCGCGGTCGCCTCCCCAACAGCGCCGCCGAGACGTGGGAGGTCGCCGGCGGCGCGTCGGTGATCACCGATCGCGGCAATCTGGGCTTCTCGGTCAGCCATTACGACAGCCTCTACGGCGTGCCCGTCCGCTACGCGCTCGAGGCCGGCGGAGAGGCAGAGGAGGTCCGGCTCGACGTCAAGCAGACGCGCGGCGATGTCCGCGCCGAGGTCGAAACCGGCGGCGGCTTCCTTGATAGGATACGGTTCCGCGCGGGTGCGGCGGACTATCGCCACAACGAGATCGAGGACACCGGCGAGATCGCCACCACGTTCAACAACGAAAGCC
>DASVUT010000698.1:0-2021 GCA_036386955.1 Sphingomonas sp.
GTCGGCATCGTCGAACCGCCAACTGACGGTGTTGCCGGGCCAGGTCTGATTGCGGCGCAGCGCCACGCCGCCCAGCCGTTCGCGCTGCAGCAGGCCGGTGTCCATATCGACGCGGTCGGACCACCAATGTCCCTCCGTCAGCATGTAGCGGCGGGCGATCTTATCGCGGGCGGCGGCGGCATGCACGTCGGCTAGCGGGGCAGGGTTGCCGGTCGCTTGCCAGCGCGCATGCGCGGCATAGTCGCCGCCGCCTGCCGCCGCGCGGTCGCGCAACGCCGCACCGCCGGGCAGGGCGGTGAACGCGTTCTCGTTGAATTCGGCCAGTCCCGCCGGCGCCTTGCCGACGCGCGACAGGATCGGGCGCAGATAGCGTGCGTCGCCGGTAAAGCGCCATGCGGCCCAGGCGGATTGCAACGGCACCGACGCACCGCCGCCGTCACCGGCACGGACAGCGTCAGAGCGCCAATTGATCTCGTTGGGATAGCTCCATTCACCGTCGGAACTCTGCGTGCCGTGCGCCATCCATCCATCGACGGTGCCCGTCACCAGCGAACGCGCCGTCGCGCTGCCATTATAGAGGCCGAGCAGCATCGGCGCGTGCATGACGGTAAAGCTATATGGTTTCTGCCACTCCCACGCGCCCTCGCGGTACATGGCGTCGGCACCGTACCAGTTCGACGCGAAATGGAGGTGCCCGGCGGCATTGGGCAGGACCACGCGGTTCAGCGCCCGGGTCGTCGCCATCAATCGTTCCAAGCTGCGCGGTTCGCCCCAATTGAGGTAGAGCCGCGCCGCGTCGGCGTTCATCCCTTCCTCATAGGCGTGCAGCTCGTCGGTCGCGATCGTGCCGAGCCCGCCGGTCATCATGCCGTTGCGGTACACTGCCTCGGTCAGTGCGCGCAGCGACGCGTTAATCCTGTCGGGTTCGATGCCCATCAGGGCCAGGCCCGGCCATTGCTGGACGAGGTCGCTGTCGTCGGACAGGCCGCCGCCGAAATCCCCATATGGGACCTGACGATGCTCGATCCACCAGGTGACGAAGCGGCGCACCTCGGCAAGGTCCTGCAACTGGCGCGCGGCCCAGGCCGGGACGCCGGGTGCGGGGTCGGGCAGGGTGACCGCAGGCAGGTTCTCAGGCCGGTAGTTGATGTCCGCCCAATAGGCCCGCGCCTGCGGATGATCGGGCGCGACGCGGAGCAGGTCGGAGATGTCGGCGTAAAGCCGGCGGTAAAGGGCGGCACGCTTCGATGCGGTATGCTCCTCGACCAGGAACCCCCAATTGTCGCGGACCTGGTTGAAGCGGTCGGCGACATGCTCCGCCACTGCTTGCTCGCGCGGCTTGAAAATCAGGCGGATCTTGGCGCCATCGACGCTTGCAGGGGTAAAGCCGGGATCGCCGCTGGCTATGGTGATCCACATTGACTTGGCTGGCATGATGCGGTCGCGCAGGTCGAGCCACAGCGTGCGGGCACCGCCCGGCCGCACCGTCACCGACACGTCGATCAGGTCGCGTCCGGGCCACAACGGGTCCTTGATCCGGATGTTGAGCGGGATCGGTGCCGTTCCTTTGAACGCGGGCAGGTCGATGGCCACCCCGTCGAGCCCGTCGTGAAGGTTTTCCCATCCATAATCATAGGCACGGGCCACCGGGCGATCGGCGGCTGCGTCGCCAAGGCTGGATGGAATGAGGATGTGGACGATCGGGGCAGCGTCGGCGCCGCGGATGACCGCCCCCGTCGCTCCAGCGCTCCCCGCGCCCACGGCTGCGCGCACGCCGCCGGTCGGCATTGCCACCACGCGCTCGCGCTCCTCGGGCGCGAAGCGGCCGGCGATGTGCGCGTTGAGTTGGCCCAGCGCGGCGAGGTCGGACGCGGCCTTGGCATCGACGGTATAGCTCAGTTGCATGCTACCCGCCGGAACGGTGCCGGCGCCTACGTCATAGGCCCACAGCTCCTGGATCGGCTCTTCGGTCATCATGTTGGTGAAGGACAGCTGCCCGCCCGTGCGCGGGGCGAAGGTGT
>DASVUT010000699.1:0-2904 GCA_036386955.1 Sphingomonas sp.
CGGTGTCCGTGTCAGCTAAGCTCGATACGCTCGCGGCCGTGCTGGCGGACGCGCTCGGCGCCTACCCGGCCGTTCTGCAAGAAGACATCCTCGCGCTGGCCGGGCCGCTCGCGCATATCACGCGGACGGGCGCCGTGACCGTCCGACTCGAACCCGTCGCGACGAACGCCTGTCGCCGTTTCCATGCCGATTATCTCATCGTCCGGCTGCTCACCACCTATGTCGGAGAGGCGACGCTATGGGTTCATGCCGATACGTGCGACGACATCCGGCAACTCGCGGCCGGCGATGTCGCGCGGTTCAGGGGACGGGTGCTCGCTGATCCGCCGCCCGTCCTGCACCGCGCGCCACTGATCGAGGGCACGGGCGAACGGCGGCTGTTGCTCGTCATCGATCCTGTGCACCCCGAATGATCTCGCTTCCGCTGATCGCGATGCAGGGATAGGTTCAGGACGTACGCTCTCCGGTGCCTGAGCCTGTACATGCTCTGCTCGAACGCATCGGGCAGGAACCCGAGGTGGCGGTCGCTTGATCCATTTCGCGGGTGCCGCCGTTATCGACGCCGAAAGTCTCGGGTAGCGCCGTCGGGAGCGTCGTCACCCAGGCCGAAGACGCGGTCGGGTTCAGCGTCGGCCGCGAGACGCTTGGGCTATACTCGTCCAGCAAGGTGCGCGGCTGCTCAGCGTTCGCGGCGGGCAACGTCCGGGTCGAGAGGCTGGACTTCGACCCGTTCCTGATGCTGATCGTCGGGTTGCGGTAATCGACCTCGGTCGAGGTCGGGCTGTCGGCACAGGGCTCTGTTGCCATCTCCAACGCGTATTGCCGACTACAGCTTTCGGGAGCCGGGGTACGGCCTCGCTGCCAACCCTGGTGAGCCGCGACAGCTAAGGCAATCTGGGCACACGGCCATCAACCATCGACCGCGCTACACGATCATGCAGATCATCCGCATATGCTCGCGCCATTTCCTGCCGGCACCCAAACGCCCAGCAGCTTGAATCAGATCGTCGCACTCTAACGAGTCCTGCGGTTCTTGCCGACGATCGCCGCCAAGATAAGCAGGAACGCGCTCAGCCGGATCAGGTAGATCCAGCTCCGATCCTCGATGATCGTGCGGGTGGCGGTGAGGAGTGCCTGCGATCCACCCAGCAGCCAGAAGGCAACCGCGAAGGCCAGGAAAAGTCGGTCGCCAGTGCGCCGCCAGAAGCGCAGGAAAAACAGCCCCGCGACGAGATACCCTGCCGTGGCGGCGCCGGCGATGAAGTCGAAGCTCAGCATCGGCTCAATGCTCCTCCAGGTCCCACACGAAGCCGAACAGCAATACGCCGATCCCTGCCAACGCTATCAAGGAGCGAGGGTAGCGCAAGTCGACCTCTGGCAGGACGACGAGATCCACCACAAGGGCCAGATTGTTGATGGCCAGCAGAAAGAAGCAGAGCGCACTCCAAAGCAGGATGCGCGCGCCCACGCGGCGGTAGCTTCGCCCGAGCAACCAGGCGCATGCGCTGCTGGTCGCAAAGCACAGCAGGTATACGATGGCAGGAAAAGCGTCGGGGGCAGGAAAAGCGTCAGGCACGCTCAATCCTTTCTAAGGCGAAAGGCGTCGGCGAACGCGGCGAGATCGCCACCACCTGCCGTGGCGATGATGGCACGGCGCACCGCATCGGGGCTTCGGGCATATTCGACGGCGGTCGCGTCGACCTGAGCGTCGAGATCTCTCGTCGCCGGGTTATAGGATGCGGTACCGTCGTCCGACAGGTCGATCAAGCCTGCGGCGAACAGCGCCTGAAGGCTGCGCGCGACGAGCAGTTCGCTGCCGTGCAGGGCCTTCACGAGGTCGGCCTCGGACCATGGACGCTCTGCGTGAGCCCGCAAGAACAGGAGCAGCTCGAGCGACCAGATCGACCGAAACGTCGAGCGGATGAACCGCGATGTTTCCGGTGTCGCAGCCATCGTTTCGACCGATCTCCAACGCCGCCCCCGTCCGACCCGCGTCGTCGCTGATATCGGTCGCAGACCCCGGTGCAACCTCCGTGACCGCAGGCCGTCGGACTGGGCTTGGGGCGGTCCAGCAGAATCCGGCGTACATCGCGCCCGAAAACTGCTAACCGGCTCGCCTACCGATCCTTTCCAGTTTCTTGGAGCGCTCCTTGTCCAGTCAGCCCGTGCGCGAATCGATCGACCGCCGTCAGCTCGTGTCTGCCTTGCGTAGCCTGCGCAAAGGGGATTTCTCCGTCCGGCTGCCCGAGGACATGGACGGGTTGGACGGTGAGATCGCGACCCTGTTCAACGAGGTGGTCTCCTTGGAAGAGGACATTACCAAGGAGTTTCAACGGCTTTCGGTCGTCGTGGGCAAGGAAGGCAAGATCACGCAGCGAGGCCGCGTGCGCGGTGCCACCGGCGGTTGGGAAACCAAAATTCGGTCGGTCAACGAGCTGATCGAGGACATGGTGCAGCCCACCGCCGAGGTCAGTCGCGTTATCGGCGCCGTGGCCAAGGGCGACCTGTCGCAGTCGATGACGGTCGAGATCGACGGCCGTCCCTTGCGCGGTGAGTTCCTGCGCATCGGCAACGTCGTGAACACCATGGTGGAGCAGCTCGCCTCGTTCGCGTCGGAAGTGACGCGCGTGGCGCGCGAGGTGGGTACCGAGGGCAAGCTTGGTGGGCAAGCGCAGGTGCGCGGGGTCGCTGGCACCTGGAAGGACCTGACCGACAATGTGAACGCCATGGCGACCAATCTGACCGGGCAGGTGCGCAACATCGCCGAGGTCACGACCGCGGTCGCGCGTGGCGACCTGTCCAAAAAGATCACCGTCGACGTCAAGGGCGAGATCCTGGAGCTGAAAAACACCATCAACGTCATGGTGGACCAGCTGAACTCCTTCGCTTCCGAAGTGACCCGCG
>DASVUT010000700.1:0-1704 GCA_036386955.1 Sphingomonas sp.
CGCTCAAGACCAAGTAAACGCCGGCTTTACCATTCGGCGGCTAGCATCACCCGATGTTCGCCGCCGAATTCGAACCCGCTGAAACCAACGGCCGGCGCCGCTCCCCGCGCGCGCCGGTTTCGCTCGATGCGCAGCTCGGCCGCGGCGGGCTGGGCAGGGCGCTGTGCAAGGTCGTCGACATCTCCGTGCACGGCTGTCGCCTTCATACCTATACCGGGCTCGCCAAGGGTCAGACGATCTGGCTGACGCTCCCGCGCCTCGGCCACATCGCGGCCGATGTCATGTGGGCCGACGATTTCACCGCCGGCTGCCAATTTCAGACTCACCTCACGCCCGCCCAGTTCGACACGATCCTGGCGATCGAGGTGTGATGGCGGAGAGAGTGGGATTCGAACCCACGGTGAGCGTGAACCCACGGCGGTTTTCAAGACCGCTGCCTTAAACCACTCGGCCATCTCTCCGCTGCGCTTTCCCTAGCGTGCGCGCCGCGTCGTGCAAGCCTCGCGGTGATTGGAGGTTCACGGGCGGCCAGCTGCGTGGCACATCAAGGGCATGCGGCAGATTATTCGCGGCGCGCTGATGGCGGCGCTGCTTCCATGGGTGGGACCTGCGGCGGCGCAGGACGAGGCGGGGTTCCAGACTTATCTGGGCGAGCTTCGCGCGCGCGCGCTGTCGCAGGGCGTGTCCGCGCGCACGCTCGACACGCAACTCCCGACGCTGACCTACAGCACGCGCGTGGTCGAGCTCGACCGGCAACAGCCCGGCGCCGGGGCAGGCGCGCCGAGCGGCTTCACGCCCTTCGCACCTTATCGCATCGCCCATGTCGATGCCGCCCGGATCGGGCGCGGTCGCCGCGTCTATGCCGAACAGCGCGGTCGCCTGGCCGCGATCGAGGCGCAGTCGGGCGTGCCCGGCCCGATCATGATCGCGATCTGGGGGCATGAAACGAACTACGGCAGCTATACGGGCAATTTCGACCTGCTGCGCTCGCTCGCCAGCCTGGCTTATGAAGGGCGCAGGCGCTCGCTGTTCGAAGGCGAGACGATCGCCGTCCTGCGCATGCTCGACCAGGGCGTGCCGCGGTCGCAGTTGAAGGGAAGCTGGGCCGGCGCGACCGGAAATCCACAATTCCTGCCGTCTGTCTATCTGCGCCTGGCGCGCGACGGCGACGGCGACGGCCGCGCCGATATCTGGACCAACGGAGCCGACACGCTCGCCTCCATCGCCAATTATTTCCGCAACGCCGGCTGGCGCGCGGGCCAGCCCTGGGGGATCGCGGTCACGGTCCCGGCCGGATATCAGCGCGGCGCGGCCGCCAACCGCCTTGCCTCGCCACGTTGCCCGCGCGTGTTCCAGAGGCACAGCGGCTGGCGCACCATGGCCGAATGGCGGCGCGCGGGAATGGTGTCGCAGGGCGCGGCCTGGCCCGCCGACACTGTGCTCGCCACGCTGATCGAGCCCGATGGCGAAGGGCAGATGGCGTATCTCGTCACCGGCAACTACCGCGTCATCCTGGATTACAATTGCGCCAATCATTACGCGCTGTCGGTCGGGTTGCTCGCCGATGCGGTCGCGCGATAGGTCCGCACCGCCCGTGAAATCGCGCGCAACGTGCGTGACGCCCTCGCGCCGCCGGGCTATGCCGCCCTTGTCCTCCTCCCCACCGACCGACCGGATTGACCTATGAAGAAGCTTCTCCTCGCC
>DASVUT010000701.1:0-4313 GCA_036386955.1 Sphingomonas sp.
GCGCTCCGGCGCGGCGCGAGACCGATACGCTCGATACCTTCGTCGATTCGTCCTGGTATTTCATACGCTTCGCCAGCCAACCCAAGGACAGGCCGTTCGACCGGGCGCAGGCCGAGCGGTGGTTGCCGGTGGCGCAATATATCGGCGGCGTGGAGCATGCGATCCTGCACCTGCTCTATGCGCGGTTCTGGACGCGGGCGCTTAAAGCTATCGGTGCGCTGGACGTCGCTGAGCCGTTCGCGGGACTGTTCACGCAAGGCATGGTGACGCACGAGACGTATTACCGACACAAGCGCGTTTCCGTAACGAACGCGGCTGGCGTTGCATCTAATATGCTTACCTTTGAGCCGTTCTCTCCCGATCAAATTGTAAAAACAGCCGATGGGGTAACGCTCAAGGCGGACGGCCAAGAGGTAGAAGTCGGCCGCGTCGAGAAGATGTCGAAGTCCAAGAAGAACACGGTCGATCCCGAGCCGATCGTCGATCAGTATGGCGCGGATGCGGTGCGGTGGTTCATGCTGTCGGACTCGCCGCCGGAGCGCGACCTGCCCTGGTCCGAAGCGGGGATCGAGGGCGCGTGGCGCTTCGTCCAGCGGCTGTGGAGATTAGTCGGGCAGGACGACGCGGGCGAGGGCGAGGACCTGGCGCTACGCAAGCTGGCGCATCGCACCACGGCGGGCGTCGCGGGCGCGATCGAGGGGTTGCAGTTCAACAAGGCGGTGGCTTTGCTCTACACGCTGGCGAACGCGATCGAGAAGGCGGCACCGTCCGCTGATCGCCGCGACGCGGCGGCGACGCTGCTCAGGCTGGCCGCGCCGATGGTGCCGCATCTCGCCGAGGAGGCTTGGGCAGCGTCGGGTTCGCCCGGGCTGATCGCCGATGCTGCCTGGCCCGTTGTCGATCCCGCGATGCTGGTCGATGACGAGGTCACCATCGCCGTGCAGGTCAATGGCAAGCTCCGCGACACATTGGTGCTGCCCAAGGGCCTGGCGCGCGAGGATGCCGAGGCGGCGGCGCTGGCATCGGACAAGGTGATCCAGTTCCTGGGCGGCAAACCCCCGCGAAAAGTCATCGTCGTACCCGACCGGCTCGTGAACCTGGTCGCATGAGATCGCTCCTGATCCTGGTGCTGATGCTGTCCGGATGCGGGTTGCGGCCGGTCTATGGCGGCGGCGGATCGGGCGTGGTGGCGACGACGCTGGCGGGCGTCGAGGTCGCGCCGATCGAGGGCCGGTCGGGGTGGCTGATGAGCAATGCCCTGAACGATCGGCTGCGGCGGAGCGAGGGCGCGGCGAAATACCGGCTCGACGTGCGGCTGTCGGATACGATCATTGGGCTGGGCGTCAGGCGCGACGACTCGGTTGCGCGCGAACGGCGGGCGCTGCGCGCGCGGTACCAGCTCGTCGAGCTGGCATCGGGGCAGGTGGTGCTTGATGCGACGGCGGGGTCGGATGCGGGCATCGACGTGGTCCAATCCGAATTCGCGACCATCGCGGCCGAGAACACCGCGCTGGAACGCCTGTCAGGGATCGTCGCCGATCAGATCGTCGCGCGGCTGGCGAGTTTCGCGCGCCCGCCGGCACCATGAGCTGACGCCGTGAAGGCGAATGCCGGCCAGATCCGCACCGCGCTGGGCAAGCGCGATCCCGGCGTGCGGCTGTTCCTGCTCCACGGGCCCGATGCGGCGGGGGCGGGCGAGCTGGCGAACGTGCTGGCGCGCGCGATGGGTGCCGATGCCGAGCGCGTCGATCTGGACGGTTCGACGCTGAAGTCTGACCCGGCGCGACTGGCGGACGAGGCTGCGTCGATGTCGCTGTTCGGGGGTGCGCGCTTTATCCGCGTGAGCGGCGTGGGCGAGGAATCGCATGACGCGCTGGAGGCGCTGCTCGAAGGCACGACGCCCGGCAATCCGGTCGTCGCCATCGCGCCGACGGTCAAGACGAGCGCCAAGATCGTCAAGCTGGCGATCGCGCACCGCGCCGCGATGGCGTTCGCCTGTTACGCGCCCACCGGGCAGGACGCCGATCGGATGGCGACCGGCATTTCCGCCGAGCATGGCATGCGGCTGGCGGCGGGTGTCGCGCGGCGGCTGGTCGAGGCGGCGGGCGGCGACCGTGCGGTTCTGACCCGCGAGATCGAGAAGTTCGCGCTGTACCTGGACGCAGCGCCGGAACGCCCCGCCGAATTGGATCACGCCGCCGTCGATGCGATCGGCGCCGATCTGGCCGATGCCGAGATGGGCGGCGCGGTGGACGCGATCATTCGCGGCGATCCGGCGGCTTTGGGGGCGGAGATCGCCGCGCTCGATCAGGCCGATATCTCGCCCATCGCGTGGCTGCGGGCGACGGGGCGGCGGTTGGTGATGTTGGCCGAGATCCGGGCCGCGGTGGACGAGGGCGAGCCGGTCGACCGGGTGCTCGGGCGGCACCGCGTGCACTTCAAGGAAGAAGCCGCGGTGACCGCCGCGGCGCGCCGGTGGACACCGGTGATGCTGGCTGCCGCGCTTGACCGTGTGCGCCAGGCGGAGCGCGCGACCATGGCACCGGGCAATGCCGGCCCGGTGCTGGCGGCGGCGGCGGTGACGGCCATCGCGCGCGGGGTCGCCCGGCGCGGCTGACCGCGCGGCAGACCGTGCGGGCGGTCCGCCCCGCCCGCCGCTCCATTCGCCGCAGCCGCGTTGACGCTGGTGGAACCACGTCCGCAGATCGATCGGCCCCATGCATCCGCCCAGGGGCCTGGAATTCCCGCCTTTATGCGTCTGCCGCGTTTCTTCAGTCTCGCCTCCAGCGACCTTGCCATCGATCTCGGCACGGTGAACACCGTCGTGTATCTGCGCCCGCACGGCATCGTGTTGAACGAACCCTCCGTCGTGGCGATCGAGACGATCGACGGCGTCGCGCGAGTCCGCGCGGTGGGGGCGGAAGCGAAGCTGATGATGGGCAAGACCCCCGACGGCGTCGAGACGATCCGGCCGATGCGCGAAGGCGTGATCGCCGATCTCGATGTCGCCGAACAGATGATCAAGCATTTCATCGACAAGGCGCATGGCGGCAAGAGCCGCATCCCGCGCCGCCCGCGCGTGGCGATCTGTATCCCGTCGGGCGCGACGCAGGTCGAACGCCGCGCGATCCGCCAGGCGGCGACCGCCGCGGGGGCTGGCAGCGTGTTGTTGATCGAGGAGCCGATGGCCGCCGCGATCGGCGCCGGGCTGCCCGTGACGCAGCCGATCGGGTCGATGGTGGTCGACATCGGCGGCGGCACGACCGAGGTCGCGGTGCTGAGCTTGCGCGGGCTGGCCTATAGCGCGTCGGCGCGCGTCGGCGGCGACAAGATCGACGACGCGATCGCATCGAGCATCCGCCGCCGCCACAATCTGATGGTGGGCGAGGCCACCGCCGAGCGGATCAAGTTCGCGGTCGGCATCGCGCACATGCCCGCGGATGGCCGCGGCGAGACGATGATGGTCAAGGGCCGCGATCTGGTGGCGGGCGTCCCGCGCGAGATCGAGATCAGCCAGGGCGACATCGCACCCGCGATCGCTGACCTGGTCGGGCAGATCGTGGAGACGGTGCTGATCGCGCTCGAACAGACCCCGCCCGAACTCGCCGCCGATCTGGGCGATGCCGGGATCGTCATGACGGGCGGTGGATCGCTGCTGCGCGGGATCGACGACGTGCTGGCGGCGGCGACCGGGCTGCCGGTGATTGTCGCGGAGAACGCGCTGACCTGCGTCGCGCTGGGTGCGGGAAGGGCGCTGGAAGACCCGATCTACGATGGGGTGATGAGTTCGGTTTGAGGGAGGCTCACTGCTCCTCCCCATGAATGGGGGAGGATAAGGGGGGGATTAGTTCGCCATGCTCGTGCCCGCGCCGCCGCCGGGCCCGAGCGCGTGCGTCGCCACCGCGCTTGCGACGCCCTGAATCAGTGCCTGGCGTTCGCGGATCGGGCGGACGGTGTCGCCGATCAGGACGGCGATGGCGAAGCGGCGGCCGTCGGGGGCGGTCAGCAGCCCGACATCGTTGAACCCGGCGTTGCGACGGCCCAGATCCTGACCCGTCCCGGTCTTGTGAGCGATCTGCCACCCGGCGGGAAGTGCTGCGCGGAGACGGGCGCGGCCGGTGGTGGAGCGGGCCATCGTCTCCAGCATGACGCGGGTCGAGGTTTCGGACAGGAGTTCGCCGCGCGCGAGCCGGGCGAGCGCGTCGGCGATCGCGAGCGGGGCGGCGCCATCAGGCGGATTGGCGACATAGGCGTCGAGCGCCGCGGCGCGCGCGGCGGGATCGAGCCGGGCGCGCGCGGCTTCGAACGCGCCG
>DASVUT010000702.1:0-5409 GCA_036386955.1 Sphingomonas sp.
TGAACAGGCTCGGCAACACCTGCCACCCCGCCTCGGCCAGCGGGCGAAAAGGGGAGAAATCCTCGACATCGCCGCGCCCGAAACGGAAGCTCGTGGCCATCACCTGCCCGCACGCACGGATCAGCGCGGGGCCGGCCATCACCATCCAGGCGACACCCGCGAGCATGACGAGCGCGGTGGCGAGATCGCGGCTGCGAAGAACATCGCCCTTCTGGATCGCATCCGATTTGCGCTTGGCGGTTGGGGCTTCCGTCCGTTCGCCGCCTGCCTCCTCCGACATCAGCCGGTCACCATCGAAAGCGCGCCCAGCGCTTCGCGGACGATGACGAGCATGTAATCGCCCATGGCCGGGAACGCGACCGCCATGGCGATGACGCCCACGACCATCGATGCGGGCAGGCCCACCGCGAACAGGTTGAGCGCGGGCGCGGCGCGGCTCATCATGCCGACGACCAGGTTCAGGCAGAGCAGCAGGAACCCGACCGGCAGCGCCAGCAGCAGCCCGGCCAAAAAGGTATAGCCTCCGAACATCGCGATCGCCTTCGCCCGTTCGGCCCCGATCCAGGCCGCACCCGGCGGCAGCGCGTCGTAGCTGCGCACGATCATGTCGACGAGCACGAGATGCCCGTCGACCGACAGGAACAACAACGTCAGCATGATCGACAGGAATTGCCCGAGCGCGGGGCTGGACCGGCCGTTCTGCGGGTCGATCGAGGTCGCAAAGCTCAGACCCATCGACCCGCCGATCAGCTCGGACGCGACCAAAGGCGCCGCGAACGCCGCCTGCAGGATGAAGCCGAGCGCCAACCCGACCAGCGCCTCGGCCGCGATCGCCAGGAAGGTGGTGACGGAGAATATCTGCGGCGGCGGCACGATGTCATGCGTCGCCAGCACCAGCACCCCGATCGCGCCCGACAGCGTGACGCGCACGGGCAACGGGATCATCACCGCCCCGAACACCGGCGCGGTGATGAACGCCGCCCCGACGCGGATCATGACGAAGATCAGCGACCAGAGCTGCGTCTCGATGGAAAGGCCAAAGCCTAGAATGTCCCCTCTCCCCCGTCATGCTGAACTTGTTTCAGCATCCATGGGACGGCGGTAGCCCCAGGCGTGACATAGCCGAAATCGCATGGACGCCGGATCAAGTCCGGGGTGACGATCGACGGCTCGCCGCGGCAAAGCCGCGTCGTCGGACGGGTGCTGCGCCCCGCCGGCCGGGCTTGCCTGCGTGGCGCGCGGCATGCGCGCTCTCGCTGCCCGCCCCTCACTTCACCAAATCCGGAATGCGTTCGAACATTCCAATCGTGAAATCGCTCAGCAGCCCCAGGATCAGGCTGCCAAAGATCAGGATCGACACGGCGACCACCAGCAGCTTGGGTACGAAGGACAGCGTTTGTTCGTTGATCGAGGTCGCGGCCTGGATCATGCCCAGGATCAGACCGGCGAGCAGCGCGGGGATCAGGATCGGTGCGCTGGCCAGCGCCAGCACCCACATCGTCTGATTGGCGACGGTCAGGAAATATTGCGCGTCCATCGTTGCTCTTTCATTCCGTCCGTTCGTGCTGAGCGAAGTCGAAGCACAGTGCGCGGCGCATCGCCTTCGACTTCGCTCAGGCGGAGCGCAGGGGGTTGCGGGTCGCGGCTCTAGCTCGCGAAACTATTGGCAAGGCTACCCATGGTCAGCGCCCAGCCGTCGACCAGCACGAACAGCAGCAGCTTGAACGGCAGCGAGATGATCGTGGGCGACAGCATCGCCATGCCCAGCGCCATCAGCACGGTCGCGACGACCAGATCGATGACGATGAACGGCAGGAAGATCAGAAAGCCGATTTGGAACGCGGTCTTGAGCTCGGACGTGACGAACGCGGGCAGCAGCACCGCGAACGGGATGTCGTTGGGCGACGCATAGGGGCCGGACTTGGCCAGTTCGGCGAACATGGTCACGTCCTTGACCCGCGTCTGCTTGACCATGAACGCGTGGAGCGGCGCGCCCGCGCGCTCGATCATCTGCGTTCCGGCCAGCTGGCCTGCGGCATAGGGCTGAATGGCGGACGTGTTGATCTGGCTGATCGTCGGGGCCATCACGAACAGCGACAGGAACAGCGACAGCCCGATCAGCACCTGGTTGGGCGGCGTCTGCTGCAATCCCATCGCCTGGCGCAGAACCGACAGCACGATGATGATGCGGGTAAAGCTGGTCATCATCAGCAGGATGCCCGGCAGGATCGTCAGCAGCCCCATGATGATGAGGACCTGCAACGACAGGCTGAGCGGCGCAGACTGCGAGCCGGCGGCCTGACCGCCGATCTGCCCAAGCGCCCGGTCCACCGCGTCGCCGACGCCGGGTGCCGGCGCTTGCGCGAAGGCGGGCATGGCGACCAGAAGCGTTAGAACGACCGCCAGGATAGCCCACACCCATCTGTGTCCCCGCGAAGGCGGGGACCCAGCCTGGGCTCCCGCCTTCGCGGGAGCACAAAGGGGAGCGGTGCCGCGGATCAGCGCAGGCCCCGTGCCCCGGCGGCTGACCGAGATGCTCATGCCGCGCCGCCTTCGATCCTGTCGACCAAAGTCACGCCACCGCGCCCGACCGACACCAGCAGCCGCCGGCCCTCGAAATCGAGCACCGCCAGGCGCAGACCCGGCGAGATCATCATTGTTTCCTTGACCGCGATCATCCGCGTCGACGGCTTGCCGGGCATGCGCCCCTCGAACCGGCGCCACAGATAAAGGCACCCGATCATCAACCCGCACACCAGCGGCAGGAGGATGACGAGCTTGAGGATATAGGACCACAGCATTGCGGCTCAGCCCTTCTTGTCGGGCTGGACCAGTTCGGTCATCTTGACGCCGAACCGGTCGCCGACGGTCACCACCTCGCCCCGGCCGATCAGCGTGCCGTTGACGAACACGTCGAGCAGCTCGTTGGCCTGGCGGTCGAGCTCGATGACGCTCGATTCCCCCAGCGCCAGCAGTTCGCGCAGGCTGAGCTGCGTCGATCCGATCTCCACCGTCAGCTTGACGTCGACATCCTGGAGCAGCCGGAAATTGGCCGCGAAGCCCGCGTTCATGGCTGCATCAACGGGAAACCCGCCGGTCATATCGTTCACTGGTCAGATCCTTCGTCGGGACGGGCGAGATGGGTGAGACGGATGGCGGCCTGGCCGTTGCTGGTGCCCACGGTGCCGGCACCCAGGCAGTCGCGACCGACCATCACCGGCACGTTGGGGCCAAAGCTGATGGGGATCACATCGCCGACCTGCAGCGTCATCAGCAGCGACAGCGGCACGACCGGCTCGGCCAGCACCGAGCGGACGGGAAAGCGCACGGCCATGGTCGCGCGCAGCAACTGGTGGCGCCACGCGGCATCGGGTTCGGCCTTGTCGAGCACCTTGCCCGTCAGGCTGGCGGTGTGCGGCTTGAGCGCGCTCACCGGATAGATGATGTCGAGGAACACCGGCGGCTGCGCGCCCGCGGCGATGCCGAACCGGGTGACGATCATGGCATCGTCGGCGTCGGCCAGCCCTTGTGCGCTGCCCTCCACCCGGCCGACGGCGAAGTCGACGCGGGCGAGCGGTTCCCACGCGGCCGCCAAAGGTGCCGCCATGGCGGCACCGAGCCGCGCGACCAGTGCTTCGGCCGATTGCGAGAACTCGGCCGGCAGGTGCGCGGGCGCGGCACCGGTGCCGCCGAAGAACAAATCGAGCGTTTCCAGCACGAACCGCCCGTCGAGCACCGCCAGCGCGGTGCCGCCCACCATGGCGAGCGGCAGCCACGCGGTCAGCACGTCGCTGCGTTCGGCGCGATAGTCGGCGAAACGCTCCACCGTCAGCGGTTCGGCCCAGGTGCGAACCTCCTGCCGCAACACCGGCTCCCACACGCCGCGCAACGCCTTGGCGAAACGCGCGGAGACATGCTGAACGGTGTGGAGGTCGCCGAACGGGTTCAGCTTGGCCTGCCCCAGCACGGCCCCACCGATCACCGCGCCGGTATCGGCACGTTCGCGGCCGCGGCGGTTCGGTGAACCGGTCTGGGGCGCAGTCCTTGGCGGGGCGTTAACCATGCCTCACTGAACAACGAAACTGGTAAAGTAAACGTTACCGACCCCCCCGAAACCCTCCTTCTGCTTCAGCGTCGCGTTGATCGCCGCGGCCAGCCTGCGCTGCAACTTCGTCTTGCCTTCGGACGTGAACACTTGGTCCTCGGGCGTGTCGCCCAGCGCCAGCAGCACCGCCGAACGCACGGCGATGTCGTTGGTCTTCAGGTTCTCGATGACCGTGTCGTCATAGGGCGTCGACACCGCGATCCCGACCTGGACGAAATGCACCGAATCCTGAAGATTGGCGGTAAACTCCTTCTCCAGCGCGTAGTAATTGGACGCGAACCGGTCGCCGCCTTCGCCCGCCGGAGGCTTCTCGCCGCTTCCCTCGCCGCTGGCCTTGCCCTCGGCCTCGCCGTGCCCGCCTTCACCCGGTTCGGCACCGGCGCGCTTCTGGTCGGATTTGGGCACGAGCTTGGGGCCGTGATCCTCCGCCTCGGCCTTGCCGCCGCCCATCAGCCCGGCGCCCGACGCGTACACGCCGGCACCAACGCCGCCGCCGACCAGCAGCAGCAACAGGCCGCCGATCATCACCATCTTGCCCCGCTTGCGCTTCTTGGGCGCGGGCGCTTCGTCCTTGGTGTCGCTCATGATTCAGCTCCTATGCGATTCGCGTATCGGTATCGGTCACGTCCTCGCGCACCGGGCGGGCCGGGCGCGGCGCGTGGGGGGTCGGCGCGGACTGCGGCGCGCGCTGACCGGGCGTGTCGCCCTGGCCACCGCCCACGCTTGCCTCGCCCAGCGACATGCCGCGATCGGCGGCGGCGCGCGCGAGCTGCGGCTGCGCCTCGATCAGCATGGCGCGGGTCTGCGCTTCGGCGGCGGTGAAGTGGACGTGGATCGTGTCGCCGACCTGGCGCACGGCGACGTCAATCGACCCCAGCGCGTCGGGGATCAGCCGGATGCGCGTGTCGCCCGCATCCGCCCGGTCGCGCAGGATCTCGATCCGCTCGGCCATGGCGGCGGGCCAGCGCGGCTGCAGCAGGTCGATCGGCGCGGCGACATCCGCCGTCGCGGGGGCAGTCAGCGGAACCGCGACGCCGGCGAGCGGTGCTGCGGGGCTCACCGCGAGATCGATGGCCGGACGCGCATCACGCCCCGCCGCCTCGAACATCGCGGTCGCGAACGCCCGGAACGCGGGCATGACCGCGCGATCGGCAACGGGCAGGGCAGGGGCCAGCGACGCGGCGACCGCCTCGCGCTCGACGCGCGGCGCGGCTGGTTCAGCCTCGGCGGTCGGAGTTGCGGGATGGATCGGCGCGGACATCGTCGGCGGCACGATCTCGGCGCGCGGCGGATCGACCGCGATC
>DASVUT010000703.1:0-2532 GCA_036386955.1 Sphingomonas sp.
CTGCGCGATTTCGCCTATGCGGTAAGCCACGAATTCAAGACTCCGCTGGCGGGCATCCGTGGTGCGGTCGAATTGCTCGGCGATCATGGCGAGGAGATGTCGGTGGGCGAGCGGGCGCGGTTCCTGGCCAATGCGGACGCCGATGCCGAGCGGCTGGCGCTGCTGGTGTCGCGGCTGCTAGACCTGGCGCGGGCCGATATGAGCGTCGCGGAAGGTGATGCCGCAACGCCGCTGGCCCCCGTGCTGGCGCGGGTGGCGGACGCGAGCGGAGTCCCGGTAGCCGTGTGTAGTGCGGACACGGAGAGGGTGGCGGTCGCTGCGGCGACGTTGGAGACGATCCTGATGACCCTGGTCGAGAACAGTCGGCAGGCGGGGGCCGCGACTGTGACGATCACCGCCACGCGCAGAGGTGACATGGTCGCGATAGCGGTGGGTGACGATGGCCCAGGAATCCCGCCCGGCGACCGCGCGCGCATTTTCGAGCCGTTCTTCACGACCAAGCGCAGCAGCGGTGGCACGGGGCTGGGGCTGCCGATCGTCCGGTCGCTGCTGGAGACTGCAGGCGGCACGATCGAGATGGGGGAGGCGAACGGGGGCGCGTGCTTCGTGGTGTGCGTGCCGGTCGCATGATGATCGATGTACCCGATACGGCTCAATTCCGCTCGACCGCGCGGCAGATAGGCTGTTACCCACCGCCGCCGTGACCAGCATCGAAGTCATAGCCGCGATCCTGATCGTCGTGAACGTCGCGCTGGTGGCCCGGCGGAGCGTGTGGAATTATCCGTTCGGCATCGTCGGCGTGGCGCTGTACGCCAACGTCTTCTTCGATGCACGGCTGTACAGCGACATGGCGTTGCAGGGCGTTTTCTTCATCCTCAACATCTATGGCTGGACGACATGGGCGCGAGCGCGAGCCGCGGCGGGCGAGGTTCGGGTAGAGATGCTGACGGCCTCCGCGCGCTGGGCTTGGGCGTTCGCCTGTGCGGCGGCGACGATCAGTTGGGGAACAGTGATGGCGACTTACACCGATGCGGCGAGGCCGTGGTGGGACGCCGGCATCGCGGTCACCAGCGTCGCGGCCCAATATCTGCTCGCACGCCGCAAGCTCGAGAATTGGGTGTTGTGGATAGGGGTCGATGTGGCGGCGATCGGGCTGTATGCGTCGCGCGGGCTGTGGCCGACGACCCTGCTGTATGTCGGGCTGCTGGGCCTGGCGATCTGGGGCTATCGCGACTGGCGGCGCAATATGCGGTCGGTTGAAACGGGGCAGGTGGCCCTCGCATGACCTTGCGTTCGATCTGTCTGCACGGGCCCGAGAGCACCGGCAAGTCCACGATGGCACCGCGGCTGGCGCAGCATTTCGACACGACGTGCATCGCCGAGTTCGGCCGCACCTATTGCGAGGCCTATGGCACCGACCTGACCATGGCGGACCTTCTGATGATCGCGCACGCGCATGATGCGAAGACGCGTGCGGCGGTGGAAACCCGCGACCACCCGGTGTTTCTGGACACCGACCCGCTGATGACGGCCGTCTGGGCCGACATGCTGTTCGGGCGGCGCGACCCGTGGTTCGATCAATGGCAGGGAACGGCGGACCTATATCTGTTGTTCGACATCGACCTGCCGTGGGTCGACGATGGGACGCGCATGTTCGGGTCGTCGGAGCGGCGGCAGCGGTTCTTCGACCTGTCGCGGCGCGAGCTCGATCGGCGCGGCGTGCGGTATGCCGTGGTCGGGGGTGAGGGGCAGCAACGGTTCATGAATGCGCTCAAGGCTATCGAGCAGGCACGAAGCGAAGTCCGCGACACCTAGCACCCAGGCCCCGGCTCGGCTACGCGCAGGCGATATGGCTACCCCACTCGACCGTCTTCGCAACTTCTCCATCATCGCGCATATCGACCATGGCAAGTCGACGCTGGCCGACCGTCTGATCCAGGCGACCGGCGGGCTGACCGACCGTGAGATGAGCGAGCAAGTCCTTGATAACATGGACATTGAGAAGGAACGCGGGATCACGATCAAGGCGCAGACGGTGCGCCTGTCGTACCGGGCCAAGGACGGGCTCGATTACACGCTGAACCTGATGGACACGCCGGGGCATGTCGACTTCGCATACGAGGTCAGCCGGTCGCTGGCCGCGTGCGAGGGCGCGCTGCTGGTCGTCGATGCCGCGCAAGGCGTGGAAGCGCAGACGCTGGCCAATGTGTACCAGTCGATCGAACATGATCACGAGATCGTGCCGGTCATCAACAAGATCGACCTGCCCGCCGCCGAACCCGAGAAAGTTCGCAAGGAAATCGAGGACGTGATCGGCATCGACGCGTCGGAGGCGGTGCTGGCGAGCGCGAAGTCCGGGATCGGGATCGCCGACGTGCTGGAAGCGATCGTGCGCAAGATTCCGCCGCCCAAGGGCGATGCCGACGCGCCGTTGAAGGCGATGCTCGTCGACAGCTGGTACGATCCGTATCTGGGCGTGGTGATCCTGATCCGCGTGATCGACGGGTCGATCAAAAAGGGTCAGACGATCAA
>DASVUT010000704.1:0-1826 GCA_036386955.1 Sphingomonas sp.
GGATTGCCCGCTGTGCCAGCGCGATGGCTTCATCCCAGTCGCTTCGTTCCAGCTCGCCAGGATCGACGCCGTAGCTGAGCAAGGTTTCCGTCCCGCCGAAGCGTAGAAAGAAGCGCATGGCTTCCTTGTCGCCCTCGACCGCCTTCAGCATGATCTCTTCGTGATTGCCCATCAGCGTGCGCAGCGTCGGGTAGCGATGCCGCAAGGCGGAGACCTGATCGAGGACGGCGGCCGAGGCAGGACCGCGGTCGACCAGATCGCCCAACAGGATCAGCCGCAGGTCGGCCGGCGGACGCGCGGCATGATCGGCTTCGATGGCCGCGATCAGCGATCTTAGTTGATCGGCGCAGCCATGGACATCGCCGATGGCGTAGATACGCAGACCGGCAGGAGCCTTGGCCAGCAACGGAGCCGAACGCGCGAACAAGCGAGACAACATATCGGGTTGAGGAGCCTTGGTGAGCGCGCGCCATGGCGCTTGGCCCGTGTTTTGGCAACCCGATCCGCCGACGCTCAGCTGGCGAGGCGCAGTTCCGATCGCGGCAGGCGTGGCTGATCCGGCCAGATGCCGCGGGTGTCGAGCACGGCCTTGTTCGCGCGTTCCTCGGGCGGAACCGAACGGAAGACGTCATGGTCGACCAGGACGACCATCGTGTCGCACGTCTCGATCGCGGTATCGATGTCGACGAGCGTCGCACCCGTCGTGGCGAGCGTGGCGGGCAGGGCGGACACATGCGGCTCAACGACGCGGATGCGCGCACCGAAACGCTGCGCGAGCGCGCTCGCCACCCGCAGCGCGGGGCTTTCGCGCAGATCGTCGATATTGGCCTTGAACGCGAGGCCAAGGCACGCGACCGGACCCGATGTCGCTTCGATCATCGCGGCAGCCTGTGCGATGACATGATCGGTCTTGCCGTCGTTGACGATGCGGGCGGTGCGGATCAGGGGCGTCTGGTCCGGCGCGGCGGCGACCAGGAACCAGGGGTCGACGGCAATGCAGTGGCCGCCGACACCCGGACCCGGCGACAGGATGTTGACGCGCGGGTGGCGGTTGGCGAGGCGAATCACCTCCCACACATCGACGCCCATCGTGTCGGCGATCAGGCTGAGCTCGTTGGCGAAGGCGATATTGACGTCGCGGACTGCGTTCTCGGTCAGCTTCGTCATCTCGGCCGCGCGCGCGGTCGTCGTGACGCAAGCGCCGCGCACGAAGCGACGGTAGAATTGCAGCGCCTTGCGCGCGCAACGCGGGGTGATGCCGCCGATGACCCGGTCGTTGTCGATCAGCTCGACCAGGATACGCCCGGGCAGGACGCGTTCGGGGCAATAGGCGATGGCGATATCGGCCTGTTCGCCGGTGCGGCCCGGGATACGCAGGTCGGGACGCAACCTCGCCAGCAGATCGCGGACCTGTTCGGTCGTGCCGACCGGGGACGTCGACTCCAGAATCACCGCGTCACCAGGCTTCAGCACCGACGCGACGCTGGTCGCGGCCTGAAGGACATAGCCGATGTCGGGCTTGTGGTCGTGGCCGAATGGCGTCGGGACCGCGATCACGAAGACGTCGGCGTGCGCAACCTGCGTCGACGCGCGCAGCGTGCCACGCGCGACGACGCCGGACACCAGACCGTCCAAGTCGACTTCCTCGATATGGACGTGCCCGGAATTGACCGTGTCGACGACGGACGCGGTTACGTCGACGCCCAGCACCTGCGCGCCCGTGCGTGCGATCACGGCGGCAGTGGGGAGGCCGATATAGCCCAGCCCCAGAACGCAGACCTTCAGTTCAGCAACGGGTCCCATCGGCGATCAGCTCCGCAATCCTG